>NZ_JBUZOU010000019.1:0-89547 GCF_055326765.1 Pleionea sp. WD8-19
ACCGGTCAGCGCCTTACCTGATTGAAGTTGTTCTAATGCTTTATTAAAGTCGAATTCTTGAGTCATAGGTCATTCCTGTTTTTAACAGTTTACTGAAATGACACAGATTTCTAAACACTACCTGCGATTCGGCGTGGCAATATCGGTCGACCGATAAAATACTCGTTATCGGATAATTGATCATTCCCTTGTCGCGGTGAACCTTCGGTAATACCTTGACTGTTAGCCAGATTAAAAACGCTCAGATTTATTCGTAACGAATCGGTTTCATGCCATTGCCAGGTGTATCCAAGATCCAAACGTAACAAATGAAAACCATCGAGCTTTACCGTATTGCCATCGTTAGCGTAGTTACTGCCATGATAATTATGCAACAACGCAAAACTCCAAACATCGTCATCGTAAAGTAAACCGGAGTTAACCAACAGCTTTGGTTTTCGTCTTAATTCGTTACCCACCACTTGTGGATCGGCCTGATATTGCGTGAGCTCATGCTGCTGGTACGTCATGTTTCCTGCCACTTTATAAAATTCGCTAAGGTTAAACTCACTTACTAACTCGATACCCCAAGCTTTAGTGGACTGCGTGATCACCAATTCTTCGATTCCACCGCTACCATCATTCACAAAATCCACACTTCGTCGATCGTCAAGATCAGTAAAAAAAAGCGCCGCGCTACCCGACGTATTTGTTGTAAAAAACTTTAGACCCAACTCACCTTGCTGGATTATTTCACCTTGGTAACTTTGTGGATTGCCCTGTTCGTCAAAACGAACGCTTCTCAATTCAGGAAAAAAATAACCGCGAGACAAATTACCATAAAGATTTAAATGCTCCGTTAAACGATAAAGTGAAGCTACGGATAGGGCAAATTCAGTAGTGGCAACATTACCACGCTCAAACTCACCATTGCCGGCATACACCCCACGTAAATCGGGTGCTAACTCAGGCGCCATAGAAAGCTCATGAAATGCTTTGCCTTCTTTCTCTACTTTACCTTCAATACGCTCTAAACGAGCGCCCACATCGAAAATCCAATGCCCATCGTCCATTTGATCAGCAATAAAAATGGCCTTCTTTTTTGCGCTAGCCTTATTGTTACTGTAATCAATACCGGTACCCGTGATGCCGTCTCGCGCAACAATCACTTGAGTACCAGGCGTGCCACTTAATGTTCCATCCACATCGTTAACGGTAAGATTAATCAGCCGGGGTCGATTATTAAACTCGGCCAAATAGCGCGTTAAAACATTTTGATCACGCGCTTGGCTATTAGAGTAAAACGTTCCCATCACCCAATCATGATGAAAACTTCCATAAAGAAAACTTTTTGAATAATTAAGTTCCAGTGAAAAGTCCGTCACCGGTCGGTTTCTATCTAAAATACGATTTGCAAACACACGATAATTCGCAGGCACCAACTCGCCATTGTCAGTAAATCTAAATTGGGCATTAGCACTATCACCAAGATTTCTTGCGAAGAGAAAGTCATTCAAAGACTCTGGCACATTGACAATGCCGTCACCATCCAAAAACAAATTAAACTGGTGCTTATAGTGCGCATACTTCGTTTTCAAATTTAACGTCGAATCGTTTCCAACTTCATTTTCCAGATTAAACGCTAACATCCCACCTTTGGTTACGACACCATCACCAATCGGCGATCGATAATTACCACTCTTAGCTGAGTACGTTATATTTTGAACCTGATCCGTTTGTAAACTGTACACCGTTTGCCCATCGTTTCCTGGCACTCGCTTTTGCGTTTGGCCATTTAACGGTAATGGCAAATAAAACTGAACCTGATCGTCGATGAATTGATAATGCAGTGTCCAGTTGCTAGAGCCATCCGTATACAATCGATTGATGTTTCCTCTCAGTTGTCCTCCTTTCGACGACAACCCAGTATCTATAGGTCCGTCGTCGTTACGAAACGTACCTGACGTTGTGTAAAAATAATTATCGGCTTTAAGTGGTCCACTTAGAACAAAAGCGCCTTTTACACGACCGAACCCTGCCACTTCCGATTCAATGTGCGCTTGCGAAGTATCTTCTCCTTTTTTAGAGATATAGTGAATTAAACCAGCAACGGAGCCAGGACCAAATAAATTAGAAGTACCACCACGTACAAATTCAATGTGGGAGATGCCAGGATCATTACGAAAATAAACGTCATAAGCAGAAGAGTTTAAACCGAAAATACTGAGTGCCGGCGTTCCGTCAATAAGAATGGGGGTAAATTGATATTGTCCCGCCGAAGGTAATCCACGCACTTGTAAGTTAACCGCGACTTCACCACCACCACCTTCAACTTTAACTCCCGGCACATAACGCAAAATATCCGCTTGACTGCTGAAAGACAGCCTTTCCAGATCTCTGGAGTAAATTTGCGTTGCCGATTGCGGCGTATCCGAAAGCAGTCGCTCTTTACGCGTACCAGTAATAACCAAAACAGGCTCTTTTGGCTCCACTTTATTTTTCTTAACTTTTGACTCAGCAGTAACCTTAGTACTGATCAAAGTAAAAAATACTAACAGCAATCCCAACAAAGAGAATGCATTCATTGACGATGACTTTTTGCCCAAGAGAGTGCCAATTATAGTTGAAAATCCTGTCTCGCGATTCCTCGACTATAATCAACTATGTTTTGCAGCAATCTGATGCCTATCCATGGGTTGATGTAATGATATAAAGTCATGTTCTTAAAACTCACTAAAGTTATAACTTTTTTGATAATCAACGCTTACTTGAGTTCTTTTGCTGATGAGCCTCTGGTATTTCTATCGACTCAGTTGAATCCACCGCAAGAGGCAGAAAAGATGCGAAATGTGATATTGCGCGAATTTCATACCCAAGTGCAATATTTACCTTATTCTCATCGTCGAGTTTTTCAAGAGCTTGCGATACCCAATAAAAGCTTTGTTACCCCGCCTTCATTGCTGGGCGGATTGCACGGTGATTTTGTCGATCTTCCCGTTCAAGATGCATTAGAAGACTTGTCATTTTTCTTTCACGAAAACCAAAACGACAACATCAATCCACAACTGCTAGGTCTTGGTCGTGCTGAAGACGGCAAGCAATTTTATCTTCCCTGGATGCACGCCACCTATATCATGGTTACTAACAGAAAAGCATTAAAGTATTTACCTGAGGGTGTTGAACTTGAACGAATAACCTATGAGCACCTGAAACAATGGGCAAGTAATATCAAACAGCATACCGGCAAAGAGTTAATCGGTTTTCCTATTGGTCCCCGCGGCTTAATGTTTCGCTTTTTGCAAGGTTATCTTTACCCCTCCTTTACCGGTCACAGTGTACAAAACTTCAAATCGTCAGAAGCGATTACCATGTGGCAGTGGTTTTCTGATTTCTGGCCTTTAGTCAATCACCGATCACTTACCTTTAACGAAATGTCGGAGCCCCTGCTTTCAGAAGAAGTGTGGATTGCCTGGGACCACACCGCAAGGTTGAGCCATGTATTTAATCAAAAACCCAAGGACTTTATTGCCTTTCCCGCGCCAATAGGTCCGAAAGGACGTGGCTATTTGACCGTATTGGCGGGTCTGGCAATACCTAAAAGTGCAACGCATAAAAAAAATGCAATAGAGTTGATCAATTATCTCCTGCAACCCAAAAAGCAAGTTGAAATGCTTCAATCGTTAGGTTTTTTCTCAGTTTTAATGAATATTGACAGTAACCTACTTGATGAAGGATTGGCATCAATGCAAAAAGCCACACAATTACAATCCAGCGATGAAAACGTGATAACCGGTTTAACGCCTGTGGGCTTAAATAAGCTAGAACAAGAGTTTAATATGCGCTATATGCTGACCTTTACTCGGATCATTTTACGAAAAAAGAACATCGCTCTCGTACTCGAACATCAAAGCCAGGCCATTTCTGACCTACTAGAAAAGGCAGCGATACCCTGCTGGCCACCAGATTCCAGCTTGCAAAAGCCCTGTAAGGTAAAATCGCATTGAAAGTTCGAGAAAATACAAGAGGAAGTTCTCGTTATTTATTGGAGTTTTTGTTAATCGTTTTTCTGGTCATAGTCCTAAGCTTTGGCTGGCACACTTGGCGTACAGTTACTCACATGGAAAGTGCGATACCATTAGAAACTTTAAGTCAACAACGCTACCAGGTAGGGCTCATTCAATCACTCTCGTATTTGACTTCGGTACTCAATGATCTGCGTGCAGAGCCAACCACAGAAAATCAAGTAAATTTTTCCGTAACGCTAGATATCACACAAGCAACACTCTATCGATTCAAACAACTTAAAGGCGAGCAATTTGCGCAAACATTACAAGCTCCTCTTAACGAAGCCGAAAGAATTATTCATGAATTAGTTCGACTTGAAGACGCTCATACAATGCTATCGGTCGATCAAGCCGTTGTTTTTAATGTGCGACTGACTGACGTAATCGTTGCTTTAAGCAGTATCTATTTACGAAATAACGAAAATGCTCTCAATATTTTGAATATTCAAGTTGCGCAAATTAATAAGTTAAGAACCAGCTTGGCTGTTGCGCTAATCATTATCACTTTATTTTTACTGACCATTGCGTACTTTGTGAGGAAGCAAAAGATAACGATTGCACAGCTAACAGAAGCGCGTTCCGATCTCGAAGAGTCCAAGCAATGGTTAGAACTCACCATGGAACAACTAAAGGAAAGCCAAGAAGAATTAAAACGACTCGCCAATTATGACGTTTTAACCGGTTTACCGTCTGTCCGATTGGGTAAAGACAGGCTTTCAAATGCATTAGCCTTTGCCAAACGTCATAATTGCATGATTGCATTGATGTTTCTCGATCTTGACGGCTTTAAAGCGGTGAACGACAACTACGGACATGAAATCGGTGACAGGCTGTTAAAAGAAGTCGCAAACCGAATCTCTCGCTGCATTCGCGAATCCGATACAGCCGCCAGAATCGGTGGTGATGAATTTATAGTCATACTTACGGAAATAACAGAAAAGTCAGCCGTTGAACCTATCGCATCACACCTTATCGAATCAATCTCTCATCCATTGAAATTGAACAACATCGTTATTTCCGTTGGCACCAGTATCGGAATTGCTTTATACCCGGAACACGGCGAACAACCGGAAGAGCTGTTAAAGGCCGCGGATAAAGCCATGTACGACGTAAAAAAATTTGGAAAAAATAACTTTAGGTTTGCAGAGTAATTTCAGAGCGTGACCGCTAAGCTTTCTGCAGAAGAATCAATCAACTATTGCACTTTAAACAGCCTTACTAACATTCATCAAAAGAAATAACAATCGTTCGCAATGCATTAACCGCTTCTATTCGATTTTTAACCATCAACTTTTCGAATATGTTATGAAGATGTCGCTTTACCGTCCCTTCTTCAATGAACAATTTTCGAGCTATACATTTGTTGCTCAGCCCAGTTGACACCAATCGCATGACTTGAACTTCACGAGTCGTCAGGCAATGCTTCACTGTCGTCGAATTGGTCATATTAAGTTTCCATTGAGTTTTTAAAGTCCATAAAAGTTGGCATCGAAAAGGGTTTTAGAAAAGTGAATCTGCGTAAATATCAGCTTCACTTAAGTGAAATGAGCCTAAATTTGAGATAAATGTAAAATATTACAGTTTTATAATGTGATTTTTCACATTATTTTTTGAATCGATATTGATAGGATTTTTTTTGGATAAAGTCGACCATCTTTAAAAACCAGATAACACAAATAATGCAGTACATCATTAAAGATTTAGTTGTTGATGTTTTAAACAAGAGTATTACTTACAACGGTTCAGAAATCACATGCTCAGAACTGACTTTTAATCTACTTTTGCTATTTTTTGAAAGGAATCATGAGTTATTGAGTCATGGCGAAATAATAAGCTCGTTGTGGCCTGGCGTATGTATAAGTGATGACAACTTAAAGCAACGCGTTCGTTTATTAAGAAGTACAATCCCTAGTGAGCTCTGTACAGAAATCCATATTGAAACGGTTCGAGGTAAAGGTTACCGTTGCGTTGCACGCTCACTGTCAGTAAAGAGTGCAAATAAACCAAACTCAATCTATTTTACTCCCGCTGTAGGTATATCGCTTATTATTATTTTGTCTTCAGTCGCTTTATTTCTGCTTCACCACGATAAAAATAACGCGATGCCCCTGCAAAAGAGTTCAAATTGGAGTCTTTTGTTCGAAAAGACTATCGTCCCGAAGGAAAAAAGCCTGGCTTTTTGCCTCGATGGGAAAGACGATTATTTAGATATTCATAATGCAGAAATGTTAAATGTCGACGAAAATGATTTTTCCATTTTTGCTTGGATAAGGTCCACAGGAGAAAAATACCAAATCATTATTGATAAACGATTCGAAAATAAAGTGAGCGAAACGAAAGGCTATGTTTTTTATCTCGAACATGGCTACTTAGCGCTTCAACTCGCAGATGGCATTGGTTCCTGGTACTGCGGATTTCACGAGAACTCCTCTTGCAGTAATTATATATCAAATATCAATGTCGTAGACTCCCAATGGCATCATGTTGGTGTTACCGTCGACCGAGACAGTGAGCAAGGTATCAAATTCTATCTTGATGGCGTTGTTCGTGACTATCGTGATCCTAGACGACGACAACTATCATTAAATAATAGTTCGATTGCGCGCATAGGTAGTCGCTCTTCATACACGACAGGTCTCTTTAAAGGAGAGATTGCTTCAGTCTCTTTCTATGATTATGAAGTATCAACTATGCAGGCACAGTCAATGTATCAAAGGGGAAACCGTCGTAGCTGCGAAAAATCATAGTTTATGAACAGCGGCATATTAATATGTATCGTTCGATACATTGTTGAACTTGTCTATAAACCTTACGCTTTCTCTACTTCAAGTGAAGTGATTGTTTTACAATTTTAGAGGAGCGTAAATTATGAAATTTTTTAAACCATTGTTACTATCCGGTTCACTCATTGCATCATTTGTAGCATCAGCTGCAACAAGTGAAATTGAACCAAGACCAACACCAACTTGCTACGACTGTGTTCAACATAATATTTCAACTCAAGCGCAGTGTACTCAAAACACACGTAACCCTACTTATCAAGCAGCATGGCATCAAGGGTTAAACACCAATGTCGATAATGATATGCTGGGTGGCGATATTGCAGCATATAAAATCAAATGGTCGAACGGTAGCTGGTCTCACTGGTATGTACCCGGTGTTAATGATATTGATCATAAGGTCAATAAAAACAACTCAGCAACTGACAACACCATGCGACGTATTTGGTCTTATTTCTACGATCACACTCACATGTATATCGTCTGTAAATAGTTCGGACTAATGAGAATGAGAGCGCGATTAAATGCTCTCATTCAATAAACCGTCATAAATATTAATGTTGCCAAAGACTATTATGCTCCTCAATCCAGTTCAGCAATCTCACATAAAGATTTAAAGACACAATATTAGGAACTGCATCACCTTTCAAATTCGCAATTATCAATAAACCGAAAGATACGTTTGTTTTTTAAACAGCAAAATTTGTTAATTGTTCGGTTAATTTCTATTCTTTGGGTGTGCCTATGTAGGTAAAGCGCTACTCCTGTTATTCCTGTTGTTACCAGTGCCGAACTTTCTACAAAAGCCAGAATAATAATTGATCCAACAAACCACATTAATAGCAATTCAATAACGCTGTGATTGAAATTGCTTTTAATCACCACTTTCAATATTTAGGTGCCTTATGAAAAAACTAACTTTAATATTGATTGTAGTTGGGTGTTTTTCGCTGTCTTCATCCTTGTTTTCACAATCCTCTAAACTCAATAACTTAGCTCCACATCAACAAAACGTATGGATTACAATAGGTAACGATGCCGTAAAGAAGTTATCAACCCATAAACATAAATTGATTACCACTTTTCCAAACTTAACGAAGAGCATGGATGCAAATGTAACGATTGCATCACTTACTGAGCAAGATATAGGCGAACTGAGTAAGTTCATGCACGACCACTTTAATCGATGCGGTGGTTTTATTTTTCACCAAACTCAACAAGATGCGGAAAATTATTTAAAGCAAAGTTTACAAGTAACGCAAGCAATACAAGTCAATTACACCATTAATAATCCCAATGGTGTCGCTGCTTTACTTGGTGAGTTAAGCGAGCCCAATTTAACCGCTACCGTTAACTCTTTATCAGCCTATAACAATCGTTATTACCGCACACAATCTGGCGTTGATTCCGCCAATTGGATCCATCAGCAATGGTCGAACATTGCTGCTTCACGGCCCGATATTTCAGTTGAACTCTTCAGCCATAATAACTGGGCTCAACCGTCGGTTATCGCTACGGTCACCGGCACGACCAATAGCGACGAAGTGGTGGTCATTGGCGGGCATTTGGATTCGATCAATTCGTCAAGCCCAACAAATGGCAGAGCACCGGGGGCCGATGACAATGCTTCGGGTATTTCAGTGATTACCGAAACGCTTCGCGCCTTAGTGGCCAGCGATTACAAACCCGCGAGAACGGTGAAATTTATGGGTTATGCAGCCGAAGAGGTAGGGCTGCGTGGTTCTCAAGAAATTGCGCAACAACACAACAGTCAAAATATTAATGTCGTGGGTGTGGTGCAATTTGATATGACCGGATATCGAGGCACCGCTAACAAAGACATCGTCTTTATGACGGATTACACCAACGCCGCGCAAAATAACTTTATGATGCAGTTAATTGATACTTATTTGACGGATGTTCAATACGGTACCAGTCGTTGCGGCTATGGCTGTTCCGACCATGCTTCCTGGCACAATCAGGGATTCGCAGCTTCCATGCCTTTCGAGTCGAACATGAGCGACTACAACTCATCGATTCACACGTCTAACGATAGCAGTTTCGACTCGTCTCACGCGTATAATTTTGTTCGATTATCCGCAACTTATTTAGCGGAACTCGCCAAAGGCGGCAACGATGATAATCCACCGCCTCCACCACCGGACGATGATGTTCTAGAAAATAACGTACCGGTTACCGGATTAGCCGCGACGCAAGGCAACGATCTTCGATACACCATGGAAGTCCCTCAAGGTGCAAACAACATCAGCTTTACGATTCAAGGTGGTAGTGGCGATGCCGATCTTTACGTGCGCTTTGGTTCTCCGCCGACCGACAGTACTTACGATTGTCGCCCTTATCGCAATGGTAACAACGAAACCTGTTCCGACTCACAAAGCGGCGGCACCTATCATATTCGGGTAAAAGCCTATACCAGCTTTAGTGATGTTACATTAACAGGTAGCTATTCAACTGGAGGCGGGAGCAATGAACCGATAGACGAAACCCACAGCAACATTAATTTAGCGCAAGGGGCTTGGCAGTATTTTACGGTGGATCTTAACGCGGGTTACTCTAATTTAACCGTGTCGATTTCGGGCGGCAATGGCGACGCCGACCTTTACGTGCGGCATAATGCACAACCGACTACGAGCAGCTACGATTGTCGACCCTATCGTTGGGGGAACAGCGAAACTTGTAGTTTTGATAATCCGGCGGCGGGAACCTGGCATGTGGGTATTCGGGGTTATTCGAGTTCTTCAGGTGTTACTTTGAATATTCAGGGTACTCCTTGAAGGCAGTTTATTGATTTTTAGTTTGGGCAGGGTGTGTTGTTGCGCACTCTGCCGGCTATTCAGTAATGATTTCATTTTATACCAATGAAGTCATGTAACGCATAACCTCAACCCTAGCACCTTATATACAAGCAGCAAAATATCCAATCTTAGAGCGACTTTTTAAACTTCTATTCGCTGGATGCGAGCCAGAAAATATGACGGACACTTCATGTCGAAATAATCGTAAAATATCGACATATTAACTTTACATGTCGATGCCATCGACATGTCAATAACATGAAATTACTTACTCTAGCCGAATTTTAAAGCTTTATTGAGTTCAAAATAGACAACCCTTCGGACATAACCATGAAAATATTTGCGATTAGTATTTCGGCGCAATTCGGGAATCATAGTTTTAATGCTTCCACGCTGAAAAAAGGAAGCATTTTATAAAACTATTGAAAAGTGAATTTTCGCTGTCCTTTACCATAGGCTAACCGTTACAACGCATCTTCCTTAACCTTAAAAACAGAAAAACTCAGTGCAGGTAGCATAACCTGTTGTTCATTAATCTTTCCTTTACCATATAACTGAGCTAACGAACCTAAGTGACTCAAGTATGATTGTGCTTCATCACCCAAATTAAATACCAGTAAATACCGCTCGTCATTCAATTGTCTAGTAAACACAAAAAGTCCACTATCTTCGCTAAAGTACTGGATAAATTGTTCACCTCGACGCAAAGCTTTGTGCTGTTGATAAATTAATGCGTATTCTTTTAATGACTGATAGATAGGATGCGATGAATCAAAATTATCTGCGGCTGTCGTTTTATCGGTACCAATTAAGTTATTGTCGTTATAGCTTGGTGTTTGCGATGGCATCATATCTTCACGCGCACCGCGATCACCCCCATCACCGGTAAAGCCTTGTTCATCACCGTAATAAATGACCGGTATACCACGCGTAAAAAACATGAGCGCATGAGCCAACTTCATTCGTTGAAGTAATTCTTCATCGTTGGCATTAGGCATTGCCTGTTGTAACGCAAAGCCTAGTCGCCCCACATCATGATTACTGACAAAGTTCATCAACAGGTCGGGGCGTTTATAAAGCTTATCTTGCTCAAATAATTCATTTAGATTGCGACTGCCTTTTTGTTCAACTAACACATCTCTCGCTCGAAACTGGAAAGCAAAGTCGAGCACCGAAGGCATTTTTCCTTCGTTGGTGTAGTAGCTGAGTAATTTTGGGTCGCCAGAATACACTTCACCAAAAACAAAAAAGTTAGGGATACCCTGTGCTTTGGCAAAAGATTCTATGGCAGGTACAAACTCTTGCCAGAACTCTATATTGACATGCTTTACAGTATCGATGCGAAATCCATCCGGCTTAAACTCAGCAATTAAATCAGTGAATATTTTTATCATACCCTTGACGACTTCCGGATTGTCGGTATCAATATCATCCAATCCCGAAAAATCACCATAAAGCGAATTTTCGCCGGTCCAGGTGCTATCGCCTTGATTGTGATAATACTCGGGATTATTCAACCACTGCGGTGACTTTATATTTTCATTGCCGTCGGGAATAAAGGGTGTATAGCTGTTGCCAGATTGCTTTTCTACTAACCTACGATAAGGACAGAGTTGTTCGTCAGTACTGAATAAAGGCTTGTCGGGTGTATGACACTCACGGTACTTGATCACATCGGCGGTGTGATTGGTAATAATATCGAAAAATACTTTTATGTTTTTGCTGTGTGCGGTATCGATAAACGACTTAAGGTCTTCATTGGTTCCCAGATGCGGATCAACCTGGGTAAAATCAATTGGCCAGTAACCGTGATAGCCGGCCGAATCCCCCTGCACCGCCTGATTGCGTAAAATCGGTGTCAACCAAATCGCAGTAATGCCCATTTCTTTTAAATAGTCGATTCGACGAGTTAATCCTTTTAAATCACCACCGTGATAATGTCCACTGCTTGTGGGATCAAACCCACCGGAAGAAATTGCGATGGATTTCGAACCTTCATCGTTCGATGGGTCACCATTATCAAAACGATCCGGCAGTACAAAGTAAAAAACATCATCACGAATATCACGACTCAAGTAGTGAGAGACAGTGATTTTTTCTCGAGAATTCACATTATCAGCCAGCTCACCGGGTTCTACAGTCGGCTGTCTTACTTCACAGGCAGACAATATAAGAAGCAAGGCACCTACCATTACTCTTAACGACAATAGGATGTTTTGATATTTCATGTCAGTTTCCGGATGTTTACAGCAATCCGATAACATACACTCGAATTTGGTGATCTTAAAGCAGCAAATCAATGACTACGTATGCATTGGTTTCATTGCCATTTAGCCAATGCGTGTTTCAGCACATATCAGATGCCACTCTGATGTCCTAAAAATATCAGAGTCAATCGACTAAGAGTATTTTTGGTGAATGAAAGTTCCAATACATCGAATGAATTTTGTAAAGCAATGTAATGGCTTTGTAAATATTGAAAACCCGCGTCAAATTTATGAACTATTTCAAAATCCTACTCTCTATTGAACACAAATAAGAGTACAGAAAATGTGCACAAGCTATTCAGCATAAAAAAACATTCGTGTCTTTGGAGCAGGCCATGAACAATCATTATCAAAACAAATACGTATTCAGAACACCGCTATTTTTTATCTCTATCATCAATTTACTTTTGTTGGGTTGCAGTGACTCCAATGACAGCGTTGGCAGTGGCTACCTTCAAGTATATAACGCATCTGGTAACGCACCTGCTTTGTTTATCACGGTTGACCAGGACGACAATGATGACTTTGTCGCTTCAACCAAAGGCGGAATCAGTTACGGTGAAGTCTCTGGATATATTGAATATGACAGCGATAATTACAACATCGATTTTTCATGGCAAGATGAAGCCGATACCAGCGATCTTGAAGTGTTGTTCGAAGAGGATATTTTTATAAGCAGCGATTATATTCGTCTTTTCGTTGTTTCCGAAGACATTAATTCTCCCAACGTTTTGCAGTTTAATATACCAATAATTGATGATGACAATGATACGGATGAAGCACTCTTCAATCTGCGTATTTTAAATATGCATCACAGCTCCGATGACATTCGACTGTATTATTCCGACACCGACGAGACATTTAACGAAGCCATTTTACTAAGCCAGAACAGTTATACAGAGTTATCCGACAACATGAAAATGAATCAGGATACGTATATCTTCTACATTTCCTCATCAAACAGCGATGAAGTATTGTACCAATCCGACGAAATCACCTTTGCAAACACGTCGCAATACATCCTATCTGTCCGGCAAAATAATGGTGCTGGTAGCTCGCCCTATATCATCGATAAAATTTCAACTTTTGCAGATTCTTTTTCCGACGTTGATGCCGAAAGTCAATTTCGAGTGTATAACGGTATCGCACCTCACGATCAAATACCTCACTATAACTTTTTGATCGATTTAGAAGTGGATGAAATTGACCATTCACCAGAAGTCACACAACTGGCAAAAGGTGCGTTCAGTGAACCTGTACCAATCGCTTTTGGCGATTACGGATTAAGTTTGTTAACATCCCACTCTAATGAAGTATTGATTAAAAATCATTTACTAAGCCTGGAACCCAACAGCGATAAAACCGCATTTTTCTACTTGATGGAACAAGCCGTGGATGACGATGGCGATGGTGATGTCGACGAAGACGGTGATGGTGAAGTAGATGAGTACGAAGTTACGATCAACTCATTGGTCGTGAATAACAGCAACAGTGAGAATATTTATTATCATCAAATTAAAATTATCAATCTGGTAGACGACTACGATTCCGTTAACGTCTATTTTGTAAAAAATGACGAAACCATTGACTCCGCAAGCTATCAAGCCAATGTTTCCTATGTCGATGAAAAGTCAGTATTACTGCGAAACAATACGTATCGTGTTCACGTTATCGGTACCGAGGACAGTAGCGAATTGGTATTGGCACAAAGCAACCTAACGCTTAACACAGAGAGTAAAGATCTGTTTTTAATCTTCGAAGAAGATCCGGTAACGTCTTCCGGATACAACATACAGTTTACCCCTCAACAACCTTAAACATATTTAGATGAGCCAACGACTCACCAGTCGTTGGCTGTATCTTAAAATCGACTTTTTCGTAATTTAATAAAACGGTGATTTGCGCCTTCTAGGCACAAAGGTATAGTCATGCTTTCATTTAACATTAAATCGAATTTTTACTTAATTGCTTGCTGTACAGGCGTAAGCCTTTACGCTGGTAACTTACCCACTTCGTATCAAGTGGTTGATCTCGGTGCATTGGAACGAGTGTACGATAATGGTCAACAAAATCAGGGACACTCCTATGGATACGCATTAAATGAAAATAATCGAATTGTAGGCACGTCAGTAGGCGCTTTTAGTTACTACGTTAATCGATACGATAACTATGGGAATCTTATCGATACAGAATTGCAGCAAACGGATATTTATCAGGGAACGGTTTTTGACGTTGATTCACTGCTTGTAACGTCTTTATTACCAAACGATGGCTTGTTT
This sequence comes from Pleionea sp. WD8-19, assembly GCF_055326765.1. Lineage (NCBI taxonomy): Bacteria > Pseudomonadati > Pseudomonadota > Gammaproteobacteria > Oceanospirillales > Pleioneaceae > Pleionea > Pleionea sp. WD8-19. Next base: position 14,186 of record NZ_JBUZOU010000019.1, read on the forward strand.
GGGATAGGAATGAGTAACATAGGGACTTACGCCGTCGATATCAATAATGATGGTATGATTACTGGATACGGTTACACCCGCGATTCCGAAAATGATTTTAACACCGATTGTTTTTCTGCCGATGATGAAACGTGCGTAGAGCGTAAACGCACGTTTTACGGACGTGATAAAGCAAGTTTGCAATACATCAATGCTTTTTATCGTAACGATCACCCGCTTGACGACACTATTCCTGAGTTTACCGACAATACCCCTTTTGCTATTAACGATAATTGGATAGTTGGTAGCGCACTGAAAGTGACTGGAAAAAATGAAGTCGAAGGCAACTTTGTGATATCGGCCACCGCTGAACGCGGTTTACTGTACAATCTGACAAATCAGCAGGTTACTTTTGTCGAGCCTTTGGATCCAAGTCATTCTGCCGAATCGAAAGTCTTTGATATTAACACCAATGGTCAGTTTGTCGGCTCCAGTCACGCACTTAGTGGCAATCACCGAGTGCTGCGTGCCATAATGGGGTCAACGGGTAGTGAGCATTTAACCGAAGTGAGCGGACTATCCGGTTCTACCTACGCAACTTTTTGGGGAATTAATAATACCGGTACGTTTGCTGTAGGTCATTCAAACACTAGCAGTAATCTCGAAAGTTTAACCGCTTTCATTTACAACATTAACGGGCAAACAACTCGAAGTATTGGTTACTTGGATGATGACTTACCCTATTCGGAGGCGTTTGCCGTAAACAACGACAATCTAGTCGTTGGTACAGCAAAAGCGACGGCAAACCCAACCAGTTTCAATGCGTTTATTTACAACATTGATGATCTCAACAGTAACGCAATCGACCTCAACACAATGATCGATTGCAATAGCGGCTGGATTTTATCGCAAGCACGCGACATTAATGATCAAGGTTACATTACCGGAACGGGAACATTAACTGAAATACATTCTGATGGCAGTAAGGTCGGCGCCGTTCATGCATTTTTATTGATTCCCCGCGGTACACGCGCCAATCAAAACTGTAACAGTGAAACCGTTAGTGAAACGACATCAGGTGGCGCAACTTGGTGGTTACTGTTTGGATTGTGCTTGTTTATTCCGCGGCAACGTCGTCAAACGAATAGAGATTAACTTTCAAGAAACGTTTTCGGATCGATAGACTCGTTAACAAGTACTTCCGGTTCGACAACAATATTTTTCGACAGCAGTTGTTTGGTCACCATAAACTCTTTTGGCCGGTTAATGCAGTCGGCGGCGATCAATTTTTTATCCCGTAAATACCAGGCAACAAAACTGCGACCTCGTGTATGATCACCACGAATCAACACTTGATCGTAGCCCAAATTCAAACCGGCAATTTGTAATTTGATATCGTATTGATCCGACCAAAACCAAGGGTGCGACGCGTACTCAATGGATTGACCGCAAATTGACGCCGCTGCCGTTTTCGCCTGCTCCATCGCATTGGGTACTGACTCGAGACGCAATCGTTTACCTAATAAGGCGTTGGGATGATTGGTGCAGTCACCGGCAGCCACAATATCCGCATCTTCCGTTTGTGCGAACTCATTGACCCAAATACCGTTATCGGTTTTTAATCCAGCCTGTGCCGCCAATTCTTCATTGGGTTGCACACCAATACCGACAATGATCAGATCAGCGGAATAAGTTTTACCATCGGAACACGCGACTTGGCGAACATGGTCATCACCGATAAATTCAGCCACCTGTTTATTGACAACAATGTCAACACCCTCTTCCCGATGTACGCGAGTGAAAAATTCTGAAACCTGCTCCGCTGTGACACGTTGTAACACGCGCCCGGCTGTTTCAATTATCGTGACGTTATGACCTGATTTGTTTAGCGCGGCAGCGGCTTCAAGGCCGATGTAACCACCACCCACAATGACAATATTTTTTGCACGCGGCAACTCTGCTTTAATGGCATTCACATCGGCATAATTGCGCAAATAATGAATGCCTTTTAAATCCGCACCGGGAACGTTTAATTGTCGCACACGTGCGCCAGTGCAAAGCGCTAATTTGTCGTAAGGTTCTACGTGCCCATCCAGCAAGGTGACCGATTGCTCACGACGATTAATTTGTTTAACCGGACGATTAAACAAAAACTCAATATTCTGTTTTGGATAAAACGCAGGGGGACGCAGGTAAATGTTTTCCAGAGCTTGTTCACCTGCCAGTAGGGTTTTAGAAAGTGGCGGCCGATGATAGGGAAAAGGCGCTTCGTCGCTGATGACCTTAATCGCACCCTGCCAGCCCATTTGTCGTAAACAAACCGCGAGATGAGTTCCGGCGTGACTGCCACCCACAATGACGCAAACTGGCTTTGACATAATTACATCCCTTTCGGTACAGAGCTAGATTAATACTGAGATTCTGGCATGCGCACAATCATCCCATCCATCTCTTCCGTTACAAAAATCTGGCAACTCAGTCGACTGTTCGATGCTGGATTATTCGCTACTGACAGTAACTCTTTTTCCATACCGTCGGCGGTACCGGTTTTATCCAAATAAGCTTCGTCGACGTAAACATGGCATGTGGCACAGGAACAACACCCGCCACATTCGGCAAGAATGCCATCAATCATATTTTCCATGGCACCTTCCATGATCGATTTACCGACGGCTACTTCCGCTTCAAATTCGTTTCCGGCGTGATCTATGTATTTTATTAACGGCATAAGTTTCCTCAAACTCATCTGCAACTGATTCAAAACGTGCCGTATTCTAACCGACTCGGCTCATACAGGCCATTGAGAGTCATCCATGATACCGGATAGACTGCTGTGCGAATCCTCACGCACCTTTTTAGTGCATCAATCTCGTAACCGTCTAATTTGGTGCATGCCACTTCCCTTTTTAAGCAGCTTTTCTATACTCTATTGCACTCCTGCCAGCGCTGTACGGTTTTTTGAGCCCCAAAATGGGGATTGGCACAAGGCTTGCTTAATGCTCGACAACAATTTTTATCCATTCAGACTTACAACCGGAGAACACCATGTCCGTAGAAAATGTGCTTAAGCTCATTCAAGAAAACGAGGTTAAATTCGTTGATTTACGCTTTACCGATACCAAGGGTAAAGAACAACACGTCTCTATTCCCGCCAAATTGGTCGACGCTGACTTTTTAAACGAAGGTAAAATGTTCGATGGCTCTTCCATCGCCGGCTGGAAAGGAATTAACGAATCTGACATGGTGTTAATGCCTGATACCGAAACAGCAACCATGGACCCTTTCTGTGAAGATCCGACATTAAATATTACTTGCGATATCTTAGAACCTGCCACCATGCAAGGCTACGATCGCGATCCTCGGTCGATTGCCCGCCGTGCCGAAGAATATTTGAAATCTACCGGTTTAGGAGATGAAGCCTACTTTGGTCCTGAACCCGAATTCTTCTTGTTTGAAGACGTGCGTTTCCAAACCGACATGTCCGGCTCTTTCTTCAAAGTCGACTGTGAAGAAGCCGCTTGGAATTCAGGTAAAGGCTACGAAGAAGGTAACTTTGGTCATCGTCCACGTGTAAAAGGCGGTTACTTCCCCGTTCCTCCGGTCGACTCTTCACAAGATTTGCGTTCGCAAATGTGTCAAATCATGGAAGAAATGGGCCTTGAAATCGAAGCTCATCACCATGAAGTCGCCACCGCCGGACAAAATGAAATCGCCACCAAATTTAACACTTTGGTAAAGAAAGCAGACGAGATTCAAAAATATAAATACGTCGTGCATAACGTCGCTCATGCTTACGGTAAAACAGCGACATTCATGCCGAAACCACTGGTTGGCGATAATGGAAGCGGCATGCACGTGCATCAGTCGTTCAGCAAAAACGGCGAAAACGTTTTCGCCGGTAATAAGTACGGTGGTCTTTCAGAAGAAGCGTTGTACTACATTGGTGGTATCATCAAACACGCGCGTGCGTTAAATGCGATCGCTAACGCTTCTACGAACAGCTATAAGCGTTTGGTCCCAGGATTTGAAGCACCGGTCATGCTTGCTTATTCCGCAAGAAACCGTTCCGCGTCCATTCGTATTCCTCATGTAACGTCTGCAAAAGCTCGTCGAATTGAAGTTCGATTCGGAGACCCAACGGCAAACCCTTACCTTTGCTTCGCCGCTATGTTAATGGCCGGTCTTGACGGAATTAAGAACAAAATTCACCCTGGCGACGCAATGGATAAAGATCTCTACGATCTGCCTCCAGAAGAAGCAAAAGAGATCCCAACGGTTGCTTCATCACTGGAAATGGCCTTGAATGCACTGGATCAAGACCGAGCGTTCTTAACTGAAGGCGGCGTGTTCAGCGACGACTTCATTGATTCATACATCAAGTTAAAGCGCGAAGAAGTTCAGCGTTTACAAATGACTACCCATCCGGTTGAGTTTGATATGTACTACAGCGTGTAACAAGATCCACTATGATAAAAAAGCCCGATCCGAGTATCGGGCTTTTTTTATAGCAAACTTACCTTATGATCGAATAGTCTAAGCAGTATCGTCGAGAAATATTGAAAGAGGTCATTATGAAAACATCGACTTTGTTCTGGATGTGTATTTTCAGCCTACTGGCATTACCCGTTTCTGCCACAGAGGAAAAACAGCAAGAAGGAGATACTTCGACAACGAAAAAAGTTTACCGTTGGGTCGATGAAAATGGCAAAGTGCATTACAGCGACGAACCACGCGAAAATGCCACGGAAATGACGATTCGTGATGTAAAAACAGTGAATTCCGTTGTTCCATCAAAAGGCCGAGAATTATTGCAACCCAAATCCGTTCCGACTCCCACCTCCGCTAAGGATTTCAAGTACACACAGTTTACGATTACGGCTCCAACCAACGACGAATCATTTTATGCCAATGATGGTATTGTCAAAGTTTCACTGTCCATTTCACCACCCATGCGCGATACCGATACCATCAATGTAAGAGTCAATGGCGAACTTAAACTGGAAAAAATCAAAGGCGCGAGCTTTCAGTTGAATGACTTAGAAAGAGGCACCTACAGCTTGTCTGTTGAACTCAAAGACAAAGACGGACAGCTATTAAAGTCCGATAGCTCGACATTTCACTTGTTAAAGCACAGCCGATTGAATCGAAAAAATTAAACCGTCCGTCATTAAAACGGCACCAATATGGTGCGCCTGGATATCAATGAACTATAATGGTGCAATGAAACCTTCCATTACAGCAGAAATCCAACAGCTGCTCCAAACCTCTGTGATCGTGATCGACGAAGCGATGACGTTGGTTTGGCTCAATGATGCGGCCGAAGCTCTGTTGGGTCACAGTTTGCGTCGCCTTAAAGCACAACCTTTGTTGGCGACGTTGGTCGCCGGCGACTTAACAGAAGACTTACTGCGTCAGTGCTTCACTCATAAAGGGCAGTGGCTGCTGGAAGATGCTACCCTGGTGACAACGCAAGCAGAATGGCCAGGTTGCCATATTTCTCTTAACTATCAACAACTTGATCGTCAACCAGTCGTACTGTTGGAAATCATGTGTGCTCGTGAACAACTCGGTATTCGTAAAGAATACCAGCTGCTCGATCAAAACAAAGTCAGCCTGTCGATGGTGCGAAACTTGGCACACGAAATTAAAAATCCACTCAGCGGACTGCGAGGTGCAGCGCAGTTGTTATCACGTAAAGTTCCTGAAGAACTTGAGCGCTTTACCCAAGTCATCGTTGCCGAAGCCGACCGTCTACAAACACTGGTCGATCGCATGCTGACACCGGCCAAAGTTGAAGCCCCTAAACCCACCAACATTCATCAAATCACAGAGCGCGCCGTAGACTTTATTGCGCTTCAAGCTGAGCCGAAACTGAAACTGGTACGCGACTACGATCCCAGCCTACCGCAAATGCACATTGCCCCAGAGCAAGTGTATCAAGCGTTATTGAACCTGATGAAAAATGCACTAGAGGCCTTGCAAAATGAAAGCGACCGCCCTAAACACACTTCACCTCCTCATCTCATCATACGCACTCGGGCGGTCCACCAACATTCGATTGGCCCCAAACAATATCGCTTAATGGCCCGCATTGATGTCGAAGATAACGGTCCCGGAATCAGTGATGAATTGAAAGACGTTATCTTTTTTCCGACCATCAGTGGCAAACAAAGCAGCGGTCTTGGCCTGGGAATTGCACAGTCGCTGATACGACAAAACCAAGGCATTATCGAGTTCGACTCCAGCCCCGGCCGGACCTGCTTTTCGATCTTTCTGCCTATCAGCCCAATAAGCGAAGAACCAACCGATGACTAACCAAGCGCCCGTTTTAGTGATCGACGACGACAATTCCATCCGCTGGGTATTAACCGAAGCGCTGGAAGATGAAGGCTTTCAGGTACGTACAGCATCCGACGCTCAACAAGCACGAGCATTGCTGCAACATCAGCAATTCAGTGTCGTGTTGAGTGACATTCGAATGCCTGGTGATGACGGCTTTGTTTTATTAAAAGAGCTAAAACAAGCACACAACGACTTACCAGTGATCATCATGACGGCACACTCCGATCTGGAAAGTGCCGTTAACGCCTACGAATACGGTGCTTTCGATTACTTACCCAAACCCTTCGATGTCGATCAAGCGATTGAACTGGTACAACGAGCGGCGCAAAGCCATTCGCAGGAAGTTGAGAGTAAAGAATCGGGAAACCTGGCGAACACACCCGCGATTATCGGAGAAGCACCCGCTATGCAGGAGGTGTTTCGCGCCATTGGTCGCCTGTCACGTTCCAATATTTCGGTATTAATTAACGGCGCTTCAGGCACCGGTAAAGAACTGGTTGCCAGAGCTTTGCACCAACACAGTCGAAGAGCTCAAGGACCTTTTGTCGCACTGAATATGGCAGCAATTCCGAAAGACTTGATCGAATCGGAACTTTTCGGCCATGAAAAAGGAGCATTCACCGGTGCTTCACAACGCTACCTCGGCCGGTTTGAGCAAGCGGAACAAGGCACCCTTTTTCTGGACGAAATTGGCGATATGCCACTGGAAACTCAGACTCGGTTATTGCGTGTTTTATCGGAAGGTTCGTTTTACCGGGTCGGCGGCACTCAGCCGGTGCGCGCTAATGTAAGGGTGATTGCAGCAACCCATCAGGATTTGGCAGCGTTGGTGGACAAAGGAGTATTCCGTGAAGACCTGTTCCATCGCATTAATGTGATCCGAATTCAATTACCTGAATTAAAAGATCGCATTTCCGATATTCCGTTACTGACCCAACACTTTCTCAGCGAAGCTGCTAAAGAACTGGAAGCCGAGCCCAAACAATTAACACGCGAAGCTGAGGCACAACTGATGCAATACCATTGGCCCGGCAATGTACGCCAATTGGAAAACGTTTGTCGCTGGCTGATGGTCATGTCTTCTGGTCGAGAAATCCTGGCTACTGATTTACCGCCCGAAATTCGGCACAGCCGAAACGATCCTTCAACTGACCCCACAACAACCGCTCTCAACTGGCAACAGGCTTTAAAACAGTCGTTAATGTTGAAAGTAGAAGGTGGAGATAAACACGCTCTGGAAAATGTTCAAGACGAACTGGAACACATTCTGATAGAACTAGCACTGAAAATCAGTGGTGGCCACAAACAAGATGCTGCCAAAATGCTTGGCTGGGGTCGTAACACCATCACCCGAAAACAAAAGAAATATAAAACCTGAACACATTTATCATGACATTACGTAGGATGTGGTGGAGCGCAGCGTAACCCATCGGAAATAAATGTTCTAAGTTCTAAGTTTTAAAATTCCAGGTCGAATTTATTGGTATAATCCCTAACCTCTTAAAACTCAGCGCTTGTACCTAAAACCTCATAAGCCCATGCTAAACATTGTCCTTTACCAACCCGAAATTCCACCGAACACCGGTAACATCATTCGCCTATGCGCCAACACGGGCTTTCAGCTGCACTTAATCAAACCTCTCGGATTCGAGTTGGATGATAAGCGCATGCGTCGCGCAGGACTCGACTATCATGAATGGGCCCATGTAAAAATTCACGAAGACTACCAAACGTTTCTCGACAGCGAACAACCTCAAACGCTATACGCTGCGTCCACCAAAGGAACCCAGCGTTACGATCGCGCTCCCTTTAAAGCAGGCGATTATTTGATGTTTGGTCCAGAAACCCGCGGCTTGCCGCCGAACATTCGAGAAAGTCTGCCAAAAGACTGTGTACTGCGTTTGCCAATGAAAGCAGACAGCCGTAGCCTCAACCTTTCCAACAGCGTCGCTATTTTTGTGTTTGAAGCCTGGCGACAGTTGGAGTTCGATGGTTGCCAATAACGCGCTACTTCTCTTTTCAATCGAGATTGAAGCCATCCTATTTTATATTGAAGCCTCCAAAGTCTGACCAATTGTTCAGCTGTTTCTGGCATAATGACTCACCCGTAAAAATACGGCACAATGAACCTAAATCTCCGACCAGCATAACTTTATGAATTCGACCCCATTAATCGAAGTTTACCTCGACAATAACGCGACCACACCCGTTCTTGAAGTCGCCGCCAAAGCGGCGCAAGATGCCATGCAAAGCATCTACGGTAACCCCAGCAGTACTCATATTACCGGGTTAAAAGCCCGTTACATTCTCGACTCCAGTCGAGAGGTAGCCAAAAAAGTTCTGGGGGCAGGTGAAGGCGCTGTCATATTTCTCAGTGGTGCAACAGAAGGCATTCAAACAGCGATATTTTCGGCTTTGTGTCAGGTAAAGCAGAGAATCCAGCAAGAAAGTCGCGATAAGTTCCAATACTTACTTTACGGAGCGACAGAACATAAAGCAGTACCCAATTCATTGGCGCATTGGAATAAAATCCTCGAAATAGGCGCCGAACCACTGGCCATACCGGTTGATGAAAACGGTAAGCTCGATTACGACTTTATCCGTCAACATCTCGATAAAGCCGCGATGATCTGTACGATGGCGGTCAATAATGAAACTGGGGTTATGCAAAACCTTGGCGAACTGGATCAATTGATCCGACAGAATAATCCCGATGTTCTATGGATGGTCGACAGCGTACAAGCCCTTGGTAAGCTCCCATTAAACCTGGCACAAACCAGCATCGATTATGCTCCGTTCAGTGGCCACAAGCTCTATGCACCAAAAGGCATTGGTATGTTGTACGTGCGTAAGGGCGCGCCACTTACCCCCTTCATCGCTGGAGGTGGACAGGAACATGGCCTACGCTCGGGCACCGAAAACCTGCCCGGCGTCGCAGCGTTTGGCGCCATACTGAAGCAACTGCATCAGCCCAACTGCAAATTGTTTCAAGACAGCGACACTTTGCTTAGATACCGCTCTCAATTGGTGGATACATTAAAACAGGCATTTCCAGGTGTAGTTTTTAATATGCCTTTCGACTCTACCGTTCCGACAACCCTTAACTTTTCCATTAAAGATTTTCCCAGTAAGGAAATTCTCGATCTTTTTGATGCCGCTCAAATTCGCGTCAGTTCCGGATCGGCTTGTAGTTCAGGTGTCACACGCAGTTATGTATTAGACGCAATGGGCGTACCCGCCTGGCGCTCCGAGTCGGCCATTCGCATGTCTTTTGGTCCAGCAACCACGCAAGCAGAAATCGACCAAGCCTGTCAGCGAATTTTGCAAGCGGCCGATGCGCTAACGCAATCCTGTTTGATCTTGAACAGTCTTGACGTTGATATGAACTCACCGCGTCAGAATGGATTAATTCAACTGAAGAAAGACGCATCCTGTATCTGGATTTATGCCGATGCCGGTTCCAAATCCTGCATCATCATCGACCCGGTGGAAGAATTAGGAGAACGTCTGGAAAAATTCGTGAAGTGTCAAGGCTATCAAGTAAAAGCGATCCTCGACACTCATTCACACGCCGACCACGAGTCCTGCCGGGTGATGTTACAGCAAATCTTGCGCAATCACCTTGCGTACAACATCGACGAATACGACGAGTTGGGCTGGCCGAAACAGACCTCGTTATCCGTTACCCTCGATAACGGCACATCAGTTCCTGCAATAACCCTAAGCGATAATCTATTGCTGGCAAAACTTGCAACACCCGGCCATACCAGCGACAGTCACAGTTATTTATTAGGCCGTACCGATAACCGACGACTCTCTAAACAACACATTAAGTTTGCATTTGTTGGCGATACCGTTTTAATTGGAGGGTTAGGAAGAACCAATTTTAGCACCAGCTCCAGCGAACAACTTTACGACAGTATTTTAACGCTGCACCAGGTATTGGGTGGCAAATCACTGTTGTGCACCGCTCACGATTACAACAATCAGTTTTCGACCACGTTTGCAACAGAAACCGAACACAATGCGATGTTGCACGAAGTGTTAAGTGGTCACATGGCAAAAAGTGATTTTGCTCATCAAAAAAAGCAATTGGATAAGCAACTTAATGATCAAGTGGGACATGAAATACTTTGCGGTGTCATCAATAACAACTGCAGCTTAGAAGGACTGCACCTGATGCCCGAAGAGCTAGGCGAGTATTTGCAAAATAACCCGAAAGTTCGTTTACTTGATGTGCGTGAAGCACACGAATACCAGTTGTTTCACGACTGGAGTAAACTCAATTTAACACAACAACCGGAAAATGTTCCGCTATCAAAAATGACCGCGTTTATTGGTGAGTTGTTGCAAGAAGATAATGCCGAACAACAAGAGTTATTGTTTGTCTGTCGTAGCGGAGCCCGAAGTGCACGCGTTGCAGAGACATTTCGACGGCTCGGCTTTACAAAAACCCGGCACATTTCCGGTGGTGTCGCACTGAGCTGCTGCTAAAATCAACATTTACGCTTGTAATACGTTAAAAATACAGGACGCTGCCTCAAAGAAGCGTCCATAAAAACAAACCTGGGAAATTACATGAAACGCATTATTTTCGCTTTCGTCCTCCTTGGACTGTCACAAACGTTTTACGCAGAAAAACTCACGCCTGAACGAATTTACTCATCCCCTTCATTAAATGGTGAATCCTTACAAGGTGTGCAACTCTCGCCCGATGGCAGTCGGGTAACTTTTCTAAAAGGCAAACAAGAAGATTACGAACGACTCGATCTCTGGGAGTACCACATTGCCAGTGGTGAAACACGGTTACTCTTTGACTCGGATGATTTGCATCAGGGTAAAGAGCAGCTTTCTGATGAAGAAAAAGCACGGCGCGAAAGACTGCGACTGAGTGGTACCGGCATAGTCAGCTACCAATGGTCGAACGATGGAAAAGCACTGCTTTTTCCATTAGCGGGTGATATTTATTACTGGCGCGTTGGTAACCCGAAAGCGGAGAAAATCATCAATACACCGGCCTTTGAAACCGACATAAAGTTTTCCCCAAAAGGTAATTTCATTTCCTATATTCGCGAACAAAATCTGTATATTTACGACCTCAAGAAAAAATCCGAAAAGCAAATCACCAAAGCTGGAGCGGGTCCGGTAAAGTTCGGTATGGCCGAATTTGTAGCGCAAGAAGAAATGAATCGCATGACCGGTTATTGGTGGTCACCCGATGAAAGTAAAATTGCTTTTACCAAAGTCGATGAAACACCCGTCGAAGAAGTCACTCGCAGCGAAATTTACGCTGAAAACATCAAGTTAATTAAACAGCGTTATCCATTTGCGGGAAAGAATAACGTACTCATTGAACTGGGTATCATCGAAATCGCGAACAGTCAGTTCAAGTGGATCGATTTGGGCGAAAACAAAGACATTTATCTTGCTCGTGTTAATTGGACCCAAGACAGTAATCAGCTCACCTACCAATGGCAGAATCGCGACCAAAAGCGTTTAGAGTTACGCCAGGTTTCTTGGCCGTCTTTAGAAAAAAAACTGCTATTAACAGAAACCAGCGATACCTGGATCAATCTACACGATGATCTTTTCTTTTTAAAAGATGGACAACACTTCGTCTGGGCATCGGAGCGCGATGGCTTCAAGCACCTTTATCTGTATCGGAACGACGGACAATTAAAACATCAAGTAACGCAAGGCGATTGGGTGGTCGATAAGATAGAGCATATCGATGAACATGAGCAAAAAGTTTTCTTTACCGGCCGTAAAGATACGGCGGTTGAACGACACTTATATTCCGTATCGTTGCAAGGTGGTGACATTGAAAAAATATCGCGTCGCAGTGGCTTTCATACCATAAGCTTCGCAAAAGATGGAAAAAGCTATATCGATAACTTCTCAACCATCAATACACCGCCCCAGGTATCATTGCATGATACGCAAGGGAAACGACTGACCTGGCTCGCGGAAAACCGACTCAACAAAGAACACCCTCTCTACCCTTATTTGTCGGACTGGATCAAGCCCAGCTTTGGAAATATCAAAACAGACGACGGTACCAAACTCTATTATCGTTTATACAAACCGGCAAACTTTAATTCTAAGAAGAAATATCCGGCAATTGTTTATCTTTATGGAGGGCCTCATGCTCAACTGGTAACCAATCGCTGGTCTCGCATGTTGCCTCAATACCTAGCACAGCAAGGCTATGCGGTATTTACATTAGACAATCGAGGCTCCAATTATCGAGGCAAAGCCTTTGAAGATCCCATCTATCGAGCTATGGGAACGATCGAGGTAAACGATCAAGTTGAAGGTGTGAAGTTTCTGCACTCCTTGGGCTGGATAGACAAAGACAAAATTGGTGTTCACGGACACAGTTATGGTGGTTATTTGACCTTAATGTCACTGTTTAAAGCTCCAGAGTACTTTAAAGCTGGCGTATCAGGCGCTCCGGTAACCGACTGGCGGCTGTACGACACACATTACACCGAGCGCTACATGGGCAACCCTGAAAAAGATGTGGTGGCTTACGAAAAATCATCGGTATTTCCTTACGCCAAGAACTTAAAAGTACCGTTATTAATTTATCATGGTATGGCTGATGATAACGTACTGTTCAAAAACAGCACCAAACTTTACAAGTTACTGCAAGACAATAATCTGCCTTTTTTTGTAATGGACTACCCTGGTAAAAAACACGGAATTCGGGGCAAAAAGACCAGTATGCACCGGATGAATATGATCCGGCACTTTTTTGATTTACACTTTAATATCAAGCGCTAACTCGATCGCTTGCCGAAAGTTGAGCAACGCTCCACTTTCGGCATCACTTCTCGCTATCTCAAGCAACGTACTTCTTGTATATCCCACTTGAAATAACAGGTCAGTAAACTAAGCTTTTGTTATTCCAATAAGTGGAGACTATAAACCATGAAGAAAATACTCATCGGCTTAATGCTATGCTGTTTACTGCCTTCATACGCCAACGCTGAAACCATGTCCGAGACCAAAGCAACGGCATTGGCGCTCATTAAGTTTATTACTTTTGACGCTCGATTTCATAAACGAGCCAGCAACATACTCATTCATGTGATAGCGGATCCGGAGTTAGCGAAAGAACTGCACAAATATCGAGGCTCTGCCAGCTTACCGCCCTACATTGTTTACACGTCAGACACGTTACCGGAAAATTTGCCCGACATTCTCGTTATTGGTAGTGATAAAGATGTAAAATCCAAACTCGAATACACGTCAAAAAATAGCGTTTTGAGTTTAACGCGCAGTAAATCAGCTTTTAACCAGGGGACATCGGTAGGAATACTGACTGAAAATAATAAAATTGTGATTAAGCTGAATATTGCACAGTCTCTCGAAGAGGGCTCCAATTGGCAATTCGATTACTCAAAGTTAAGCACTCTTTCATTAGAGTTTCGCAAAGGAAACTGAAAAAAGAAACGGGCCTGCAATGGCCCGTTAGCTTACTTTTTAATGCCTTCAATATGCAATTCTAACCAAACATCACCAAAATCTTTCTTAAAATTAAAGTCTGACATGGCAATTTTTGTTGTTCCGGAAAAGCCCGCACGGTAGCCTCCCCAAGGGTCATCGCCTTCACCAATTTTTTTTGCATCAATGGTTATACTTTTCGTAACGCCGTGTAAAGTGAAGTCACCAACAACCTCAATTTTTCCATCGCCTTTCTCTTTAATTTTAGTGCTGACAAAGGTCGCTTGAGGGTATTTTGAGGCGTCCAAAAAATCATCACTTTTTAAATGCTTGTCACGATCGGCATGGTTAGAGTCAAGGCTGCGGGTATCAATCGTAACAGACACTTTAGATGCATCAGGATTTTTTGCATCGTATGAAAATTTTCCTTCAAACTTATTGAAGCGACCGGTTAGCCAAGAAAAGCCAAGATGCTTGGCTTTAAAATTGATCGAGGCATGTGCACCTTTATTGTCGATCACATAGTCTGCGGCTACAGCACTTAAGCTGAATAAAGATGAGGCAATCAACAGTGTTAACGTCTTTCTCATGAAATATCTCCTGTAAAGTTTTAAGTTTTAAGTTTTAAGTTTTAAGTTTTAAGTTTTAAGTTTTAAGTTTTAAAATCAAGATTACAGCATGCGCTTCAAAGTGTTGTCTTTATCGATAAAATGATGCTTCAAAGCACCGGCTATGTGCAATACCACTAAACCGATCAAGCTGTACGCCAACCATTTGTGAATCACTCCCGCTGTATCTTCCTGGTTACTGATTAACTCGCCCAGCGCTGGCACGGCAAACCAGTTGAATACTTCAATAGCCCGACCATCGGCCGTAGAGATCAAGTAACCACTCAAAAACAGGCAAAACAATAACAAATACATAAGCCAATGAGTCAAATGCGCCGTTATTTTTTCCCAGGTATGATGATTGGGTAAAGCAGAAGGCCTCGGATTAACAAGCCGCCAAACAAATCGAAAAACCATCACCACAACCAATAACAGGCCCACACTCTTGTGGTAGTGAGGTGCATCACGATACCAACTGCTGTAATAATCCAGCTCAACCATCCACAACCCCAGGGCAAATAGACCGATGACCGCCACCGCAACTAGCCAGTGGATCAGCTTGGTCATCCAACCGTAGGTGTCAGCTGTGTTTTTTAACATAAGCAAGTAAGGTAAGACATTGATACTTGCAGTTTACTTAAATTTTTTCGATAGGTAAGTAAAGATTTTCGATTTAATGTGTCGAATTATTCGATAGGATAAAACTTTGAACGCCAGGTTACTGAGATACGCACCTGTTTCGATACTTACATCTACTTTAATTATATTGATAAGTTTCGCAAAACCGATAAAATCAAACGCATTTTATTACTTTAGGAGATACTCAGAGCGCCTCATTTATCGAAAACTGGAAGAATCCGATATAGAGTCATGGGAAGAATTTTTTATTGATAACCCTAACACTCCTTATCTTGGCATTCCCAAAGAACTGAGCATTGACGAAATGCCGCGCAAATGGATTGAAATTCAATGGGAACGCTATCAGCAATCGGGGTTTGGCGGACTAGCAGCCATATGTAAAACGTCGGGAGACTTTATTGGAGTCGCTGGGCTTTTGAAAAAGGAAATCAACAACCAAACGGAATATGAAATATCCTACTCACTACTGCCCAAATACTGGCGAAAAGGCTATGGATATGAAATGGCGAATGCCATGAAGCGTTTCGCAAAACGACACAAAATTCATCCACGAGTAATATCCATTATTCATCAGGACAATGTCGGTTCGATTGAAGTAGCCAAAAAAAATGGAATGATTTATTTATTTGACGTTGAATATGCAGAGATGCCTTGCGTGGTTTATGGCGCCAATACCTGAAGCTAACCACTTTGGCTCTGAATATTATTTTGCTATTGTTATCAACCTCGATAAAGTGGCAGAACTTCGAATGGAGTATTGAAAAAGCATTTCTTCGCTAGCTTAAAACCACACCATCATAGCCCGCTTTGTGCTACTCAATAGACAATCCCAAGTTGCCACAGATTGAACCTTCTCCAACAAATTTAAATGACGGTGACACTTTTCGCCAAATTGCGTGGTCGATCAGGATTCACCCCTTGCTTAATTGAAAGATAATAGGCTAACAACTGACAAGGAATAATACCTGCGATACTCATTAATTCAGTATCGACTTTCGGTAATGCCAGCGTAAAATCAAAAATGGGATTATGGGCTTGTCCAATCCCGATAATCGTGCCACCTCTGGCTTTTACTTCCGAGGCAATAGCTACCATATAGTTTTCGTTTTCTTCATCGACAAAACAAATAACAGGCGCATCCTTTTCAATCAACGCCAGTACGCCGTGTTTTAATTCGCCAGCACAGAATGCTTCTGCATGTATATAACTGGCTTCTTTTATATTTAATGCGCCTATTTTCGCTGCCGCCAGGTATTTCCCCTGACCGAGCAAGTAAACGTGTTCGCTATTAATTGCGTCGGCTATTTCGATAAAGTCATTTAAGCCGTCTGCACTAAAATAACGACTTAATGGATTCACAATCGAGGCAATTTGTCCTCGCGCATTGGGAAAATCACCGTTCAAAGCTTGCACAAACAAATAACCAAAAACCAGTTGCGATGTTCCCGACTTGGTTGATAACACACAAACTTCCGGACCGCACTGACTGAAAAAGGCAAAGTCCGACAATCGACTCAACATGGCACCCACCATATTCACAACGCTGGCAATCACAACACCTTTGTTTTTCGCTGCCTGCACCAGGCGTAACGTATCAGCCGTTTCACCACTTTGGCTAATTGCCAGCAATACATCGCCTTTTTCCATTTGGCTTAAAAAACCTTCACCTTCATAAGCAGGCACACAGGTGACTTTAATAGAGGTTGAATGTCTTATCATCCAACCTACTTGTTCACCCACAAAATAGGCAGCACCCGCACCGGTAATATACAAATGCTGCGCATCACGAACAGTCTTCACTAATTGCTCCATCTGCAAACAATCGATTTGCGCCGCCTGATTGACAGTACGCCACTGCTCACAAATTTCTTTTAACATAAAATGGGGATATTCCTGTTTATCCACCAAAGGTTGATCCGTTGCCAATTGTTGCCAATGGCATTCGACCAAGGCATTTGTTTTTAAGTCGAACAGTTGCGTTTGCGATTGCTCACAAATCAACATTTGACGCTCGTCGACCAATAAACATTCTTGCGTATGGTTTGCAAAAGCGTTGCAGTCCGAGGCTAAAAAAATACCATCCTCTTTTCTTCCCGCAACCAAAGGAGAACCATTACGTATGCCGATTAATAATGCGCTATCCGTTGCAAGCAACACCAAGGTATTGTGTCCACTCAACCGGTTAAAGGCTGCGGCTAACGCTTCCGCATAATGACTCGCTCTTTCTTGACTTGATGATGCTGCCAGATACTTTTCAACCAAACGTAAAATAACTTCCGTATCGGTCTCACTGTAGAAGTTCACGCCTTCGCTGAGTAATTCATATTTCAACGATTGGAAATTTTCCACTACACCGTTATGGACCAATGCAAAACGGCCGCATGTCGATATATGCGGATGACAATTGGTTAAATTCACACGACCATGGGTCGCCCAACGGGTATGGCCGAGTGCATAGGACACATCAAACTGAAATTGATCCGCATCAGCGGTTTGCAACGAATCCAAAGACTTAAACGTTTCCAGCCGTTGCTCCACCGGAAACGCAACACCCCAGGAGTCGTACCCGCGATATTCCATACGCTGTAACCCAACAACGACATCACCCAATGACCGATTACTGCCCAAATAGCCAAATACACCACACATTTGTCACTTCTCCACTGACAATTTATTGATATTTATCTAAACCACGAAATTTCCTCCAATTAAAAGTATCTGATTAAATACAGGTAATTAGGAAGCTTGCAGAATCCTACCGAACTGATAGGCTTGCTAACAGATCATTTGTCAGCAATAAATTGACAATTTAATGCACGAGAAAAATGTATGAATATCAAGCAGGTTTTGGCTCAGCTGGATTTTGATGAAAAAGAAGTGGATATTTATTGCGCGCTATTGTCGCTGGGCTCCGCTTCGATCCGAGAAATAGCCGACAAAGCTCAGATTAACCGAGGCACTACTCATGAGCTGTTAAAGCGCATGAACAAACGCGGTATTGTGACCTATTTACCTAAAGGAAAAAGGCGTCACTTTTGCGCGGAGGAACCGGAAAAGTTAATGACTTTGGCATCAGAAAAGCAGGAGTCGTTACGTCATGCTTCGCTGCAACTGGCCAACGATATTATTCCCAGTTTAAATCGGCTTAAGCCAGACTCCAACTCGCCCAAAGTTACCTATTACGAAGGCGATGATGGCATCGAAAGCGTCTTAAAAGACATATTAAAAACTGCGGAAAAAAGTCCTAATCGCAGTTACAACGTATATTCTTCAAAAGCGATACGTCAGTACCTTTATCGCCCCTTCCCTAACTACACCATGCAACGTGTAAAACGCAACATACGAGTCAAAGCCATCGCGATCGGTCCCGGAGGCGAGCAAGCTCCTTTATCGGAACGGAAATGGATAGGCGACAACAACAGTGGTGCACAAGCCAGTTATGTCGCCATTTATCCACCAAAATGCGCGATGATTTCTTTGCAAGAAGGAAATTATCCAACGGCAGTCGTTATTGATTCCAGAGCCATCAGCGAAGCCATGAATGTGTCGTTTGAAACCCTATGGAGGCTGTTATGAGTGAATGTTTACCGTCAATTAACTGCACTCATTTCATACAACATTCGGTCACACGTTTCCTACATTGCGAAATGTCTCTTGAAACGTTAGGATAGCGCACTAAAACAATCCATAATAAAATCAATATGTCATTTTTAAATGTAAAATGCATTGCTGTTCAATATACACTCCTTACTTTTTTTAGCGTTGCCTCTCATTTTACCTTTGCAAAAGAGTTAGCTATTACATTCGATGACTCTCCACGTTCAGCAAACGGCTACTTTGATGGAAAAACCCGAGCGAATCGATTAATTAAAGAGCTTAAAGAACACAACGTTCCGCAAGTTGCGTTTTTCTCCGTCAGCAATAAATTGGATGAAGAAGGAATAGCTCGGCTTAAACTCTACAACGACGCTGGGCATGTTATTGCCAACCATACCCATAGTCACCCCGATATCAATAAACTTTCCCTAAAAAACTACTCCAATAATATTATTCTTGCCGATAATGCACTTAAACAATTTAAGAACTTTCAAAAGCTATTTCGTTTTCCCTTTTTAAGAGAAGGCGACACTTTGGAAAAACGCGATAGCATTAGACATTTATTAAAAACAAAAGATTATATTAACGCTTACGTCACATTAAACAACTACGACTGGTACATGGAAAATCTGTTTCAAAAAGCCATTAAAAATAAAACAGGTATAAATTTTAAAGACTTTAGTCGCTTTTACGTTCAGGTCTTAATGGAAAGCATCGAGTACTACGATCAAATGGCCATTAAACATATCGGACGGTCACCAAAACACGTACTCCTTTTGCACGAAATGGATATTTCTGCACTTTTTATTGGTGATTTAGTCGATCATCTTAGAAACAAAGGTTGGATAATTATTACTCCAGATGAAGCTTATACTGACGATATTGCACAATATCAAACAGAAAACCTATTCAAATTCAACCCTGGCCGTATTGGTGAAATAGCAAAAGATAAAGGCCAGCGTAAAGGCTTGTGGCACAAAAGTCTGGATGAAAAATACTTGGATAATCTATTCCAGAAAATGGTGCTTAATAACGAAAAAGTCGTGAGTGCTCCATGATTTTATATACGCTTCAAAAATTTGTATTTACACTCATGTTATCTGCACTTTGTTTGAATGCGATTGCACTTGATAAGTCGAGTGTAGCAAAAAACATTCAACCGGAACCTGAGAAGTTTATCGCATATAAACAGAAAAAGCTGGCTTTTACCCACGCAACATTGATTGATGGCTCTGGCACAAAGGCTCAAACGAACCAAACCGTTTTGATCGAAAATGGCCGATTTTCTGCGATTGGTAAAAGTAACAAAATTCGCGTACCGAGTGATTTTTCGGTGGTTAATTTGAAAAACAAAACGCTTATTCCTGGCCTAGTTGGTGTCCATAATCACATGCATATACCGGGTCAGCCATTCGATGGCGACACCATCGCCAAACTTTATCTAGCGGCAGGCTTAACTACCATTCAAACGTGCGGTTCGGCGTATCCGGAAGAAGAGCTGGCTTTAAAGCGTAGCATTGACCAGTTGAGTGATTTAGGCCCTGAAATTGTAACCAGTGGTCCCTACTTTGATGGTCCTAACGGAAATCCTCATATGATCAGGACTACAGAAAAAAGTGACATTAAAGACATCGTAAGGAACTGGACACAAGCTGGCTCAAGGTGGTTTAAAGTGTATCGACATATTGAACCCAATCAGCTAAAACACATTATTGACATCGCACATACTGAAGGGGCTTTGGTAACCGGACACCTTTGCTCTGTGACCTTTGAAGAAGCTGTAAACATGGGTATCGACGGTATTCAACATGGACTCAATAGCGCAAGTGACTTTAGGACCAATAAAGAATACGGCAAATGCAACGGCGGACGTGAGTATATGGATCAATTGGATATTGTGAGTGAACGCGTTAAAAATCTGCACCAATTAATGATCGACAAACAAGTCTTCCTTACTTCTACATTATCCATATTTGAGTCCAGCATTTCTCACCGTTCAACAACAGATAAACGCAGCATAGAACTGATGTCCGACTCAACGAAAGCGCGTTATTTTAATCAGTTAGAAAAAAAACGAAATCTGAAGGACATCAAACGAGAAGAAAGACTTAAACGCATTATGGCCTTTGAATATCAGTTTTTCAAAATGGGCGGACTGCTGGGAAGCGGAGTAGACGCAGGTCGATTTGTACTGCCTGGTTTTGGTGATCAAAGAAATTTTGAACTCTTTTTGGAAGCAGGTTTTACAACCGAAGAAGCGGTTCAAATTTTAACGGGTAACGGAGCCAAAATTCTTCGTCGAAATGATATAGGTACGATAAAAACGGGCAATCGAGCAGACTTTGTTGTTTTAGACGGTGATTTAACAAAAGACAGTCGTGTTATTCAAATGGTTGATACGGTGTTTAAAGCAGGTTTAGGCTACGACTCTCAGTTAATGGTTGAGAGCTTAAAAGGCAAAGTAGGTATTTAGCTCGCAATCGGGATGAGTTATACGCTTAATTTTATAGTGATTTAGCAGACTCAATCGCTACAATTAACCTAAAGCAATCGGTGAGTTCACTAATTCCTATTCGCTTTTAAGAATAAATACCTCTTTCTGATCAAGATAATCCGTAAGAAAAACAACGATAGCCACAAGCAAACTCACACCAATAAAGGGAATGGATAACCCGTGCAGTTTTGACGCGACAAGCTCCAAGGAATTCGCAAGATACACGACCAGCACAGCAAAACCTAACACAGTAGCAGCCCAGAATATTACTTTTTCCAGGCCAGCACTTTCTTTTCGTTTACGGGCCAGCATCACAACTTGCTCCGCAAAGTTACCAGGAATGGTTGGCACCGGTGAATCCTGAATCGCGGCATAAATTCTCTGGTAATCTCGCGCGGAACCGGTAACCTTCGACTTTGCAACATTAAGCTTTTCGGCGTCCTGCTGGAATTGGGTTTCACGTTCAATCGTCTGCTTGTTCAAAACGAATCTCCAAATCGTGCATATAACTTTTTACGTAATTGCAGCCGAGCACGAAATAAGTGGCTTTTGATAGTCCCTTCGGGTAAGTCGATAATTTCAGTCATTTCTGTAATCGACAGTTCATTGAAATGATAGAGCGTTAACAAGGTGCGTTCGAGCGGAGAGAGTTCTTTCAGCAGCTCTTCGACTCGACGATTCAACTGTTCATCACTGATTGTTAGCTCCAGCGCTTTATCAGAATCTGGAATGTTTTCGAATACTTCAGAATTCACTTCTGGAAATAACGGCAGTTGCTGTTTTTGTAGGTAACGCACCGCAATGTTGTAGGCAATACGACCTATCCAAGTGGATAAAGCGCTTTTAAATTGAAACTGATGCAATTGCTGGTGCACTTTTAAAAACACCTCCTGACAGAGTTCACGAGTATCTTCCGGGTGTTGTACCATGCGATAAATAAGATGCCAAATAAGCGACTGATGTGCTTGAACCAGTTTTTTAAATGCTCCGGGGTGATCAGCAAGTACATTGGCTACCAACTCTTGATCAAGTGACGAAGACAAAACAGTTCTTTCTCCAAGAATTAAGCATGGTGTAATGTTTCCTTAGATACAGGTACTGGGTCTATCGGTATTCGACCCACAGTGCAGAACTGTCGATTTACGTTTAACTCATTGTCACATGCAGTCATACATCAAAAAAGGTTCCTTACCTTTATTTTGAGTGATTGTTATAGTTTGATGCGTTACTTTGCCAACCGGTTGCAAAAAAGTTAAACGATTTTACAAAAATTGCAACCAATACTCCTATTTTGGTATCTGTTATGATAATTGCCTCAACCAATGGAAAAGCTTATGGAAGAAATTATATCCTTGTTAATACCCATAGTAGGCTTTGTATGCTTGCTGGGTATTATTAAAATCGTTACCGACAGTCGTTTGCGCCGACGATTAGCAGAGACCAATGCCAGCGATGACGTGGTTAAAAGCATGCTGGATGCCGATAAAGCTGTCCGACGCGAAAGCACCTTAAAATGGGGTATTGTCTCGGTAACGTTAGGTACCGCATTTGTCATTGTCGATATTCTTGGGCTTGGTCCGGAGTCGCCGTCCACTTATGGGGTATTAATTATTGCTGCAGGCATCGGATTGTTATCGTTTTATAAATTAGCACGATCTCATTAATCTGCACTTGCCTTTTGAATTCACCCTCTTTTATTGGAGCGTTTTGGCAAAAATGCTGAACGCTCTGTAGAGCGGTAGTAAGCTATCTCTCCCCTTACTTAGTTCAGCCAACTAAAAGTTGCTCACTTTCTAGCGTTTAAATCCTACCTCTTCACTATGGTTTGCAAAAAATTGCAACCGATAAGTTTCCGAACGCATCTAAATCAATCAACAATTAATATTATTAAATGAAATGCCGATTAAAGGAGCTTTACATGAATCAAACCGTTCTCATCGTGTTTGTGCTTGCATTGATGCCCGTCTATGTAACCGCACAGTCGTTACCCGGTTCATTACAGATAAACAACGTTACGATAATCGATCCTGAAAGCCGAAGTATCAAAACCAACCATTCGGTTTTCATCGAAGGTGATCGTATTAAATTCATCGTTCCATCCAACCGCGAAGTTCCCTTCAATGCCAACACACATATTGATGGGAAAGGAAAGTTTCTTATACCTGGTTTCCTAGACATGCACGTGCATTTAGCGCATCCTCATTTTTCGAAATCGTCGCTTACATTAATGCTCGCTAATGGAATTACTGGCGTTCGTGAAATGACCGGCGATTGCTGGGAACCCAAAGGCGAAGTGTTTGCCTGCGCAGATGACTATCGAAAATTACAAAAAGAAATTGAATCGGGAGGTGTCTTCGGCCCAAGGATCTTATCACTATCCAGTGCTATCGTTCGGGGACCAATATCGCGGACACCACCTCACGTTCCGGAAGGCGCTGCTGATTTTGCAACACCTGCCAATCCCTCACAAGCCATAAAACTGGTTGAATATCTGTCAAAACGAAACATTGATTTTATTAAAGTTTACAACCACCTCGATAAAGAGACTTACCTTGCGATACTTCAAGAAGCAAAGAAGCATAATATGCAAGTTGCAGGACATATTCCCCTTTCAACCGATGTTTTAACGGCAGTCAGCAACGGCCACAAAGCGATTGAGCATGCGAAAGCACTTGCTTACGACTGCAGTCGTTATGGCGTCACTTACCGGCATAATATGAACAAACTGCTGACAGATTCTGACGACGAACTTCCAACAGAGACTGAGTTATTAAATCAAGTGATGGAAACGTTTCAACCTCAGCATTGTAATGCTCTACTCAAGCAACTTGCGAAATACCAAGTCTGGTATGTACCAACCCATGAAACACGAGAAATGGACGCATTGGCTACATTGGCTACCTATCGTAATGACAGTCGCCTGGATTATATTCCATCGCAACTCAAGGGCTTTTGGTACAACGATTTAGCCAACACGGCCAATGCCACTGAATCCGAAGCGACGATTTATCAATCGTTTTATCAACATGGTTTAACCTTAACCGGATTAGCTCACAAAGCGGGTGTGAAAATTCTCGTCGGCACAGACAGCAACGACACCATGTCCTTTCCTGGCTTTAGCTTTCACGATGAACTCGTGCACTTATCCAAGGCAGGAATGTCGAATATGGAAATTCTTCGTTCTGCAACCACTCTTGCTGCAGAATTTTTAAACCTATCCGATTTTGGCGGAGTCACCAAAGGCAAATACGCTGATCTCATTTTACTAAATCGTAATCCGTTAAAAGACATTCGAAACTCATTATCCATTGATACGGTTATCTTTAACGGAAAAGCGATTCAGCGCTCACAACTTGACGCAGCACTGACAAATATTAAAAACTCAGTAATAGATGAAAAGCAAATAAAACACTCAATTAAAGTCAATGAAAATATTCTCAACCAATACGCTGGACGTTACGAAGTCCCCTCTTCCAAACTCATGATAACCGTTATCCCTAGTGAAAATGGTATCAAGGCCGAAGCGAAGGGTATGCCGATAATTGACTTTTATCCTGAATCAGACTCTTTATTTTTTATGAAAGAAGATGATACTAAATTTGAATTTGTTCGAGATGGGCAAAAGGTAATTGGACTGAGAGTGATTTGGAAAAATGGTAAATCTGAGTTGGCACCACGAGTCAAAGACCTTTAAACTGTGAAGCTTTATTCGCTTAAATGTCTCGATGTAAAAAAATTATCAAAGATACTTTATGCATTAAACTGAGAAGTGTTAGATGAGACGATTGTCAAAATAGGGTTCAACATTAAATGCACCTAAAGTTTGGGTAAGGAGTCCAGAGCCCTAAAAAGCCAATAAAACTTATCGTGTTGAATCCGTATCGTTCCATCAATCGCTTCGACTTTTACAGATTTTCACATAATCCAACAAATAGACTACAGATCGGCGCCTAATGTAGAAGTAGTATTATTCGAACAATAAATGCCTAAAGGAGAGCAAAATGTTCAAGCCTGTTGTGGTAATCTTGTCTTTGATACTATTGGGCTGCGAGCCTATCGACTCTGAGGATTCAATGACCGTGAGCCATACCCATGATTTTGATAACAATACTTTTCGAGCTGAGATAGTGCTGCAAGATAGTTTTCAGCAACCAACCCATATTTTTAATGTAAACGATGATATTCACCTTCAATATCGACTTACAAATATATCCGATACAGAACAAACATTAACATTTAGTAGCGGCCAACGTATTTCATCGCTAGTCACCGAAAACAATAATGTAAAGTTAAATATTGATTCAATGTTTGTGTATATTCAAGTACTCGGAGATGAAAAGTTTGCGGCTGGTGAGACCAAAGCATTCGACCTTAATTTTCGCGCAGATGCTTTAGGCTCTGGAAGTTATCGACTGATAGGCTCTGCGTCACTTGCGGATGTTGAGGCTGAATTTATTCGCAGTAATCCAGACAACCAATTCGTTGACGGAATGGACTTTACCATACAGCCATAGCGAGTGAAAAACCTCTTCTCAACTTCAATATTCGAGCTTTGGCACAGATTATCTGTACCAAAGCTCGAAAGTATAACCAACACAGCCTCTATGAAGCGTTTGATCGATTATTACCATTGACCATTTGATACAAGGCTGGCAATACAAACAGTGTTAATATGGTTGACGTGATAATACCTCCGATGACAACTGTCGCTAGTGGCCTTTGCACTTCGGCACCGGTTCCGGTGTTCAATGCCATGGGTACGAATCCAAGACTGGCGACTAATGCCGTCATCAGCACTGGACGCAAACGAATCACCGCGCCATCAATAATCGAAGCTATCAGCTCACCACTTTGATGCCAGCGCTTTCGAATAAATGCAACCATCACCAAACCATTTAAAACAGCGACGCCGGATAGCGCAATAAACCCCACGCCTGCCGAAATCGACAAGGGCATATCACGTAACCAAAGTGAAAAGACCCCGCCGGTTAATGCTAATGGCACACCCGTAAAAATAATCAAAGCATCTTTTAACGATCCAAAGGCAACCATTAAAATGCCTAGTATGATCACCAAAGTAATGGGCACCACAATAGACAATCGTACGCTTGCGGACTCCATTTGTTCAAAAGTGCCACCATAATCTAACCAATACCCACTGGGCAATTGGATATCCGTATTTATACGTTGTTTCATTTCTTCGACAAAAGAACCAAGATCACGCTCTCGCACATTAGCGGTTACGACGACTCGACGCTTGCCATTTTCACGGCTGATTTGAGCAGGCGCTGGGTTTTGTTCGATTGAAGCAACTTCCCCCAACGGAATATAACCTCCTGAAGGTAAAGGGATCGGTAATGTTTCAAATCGATCAATATCATTTCGCAGTGGCTCTGGTAATCGAATGGTAAGCGAAAATCGCCTATCCCCTTCATAAATTAAACCCACATCTTCGCCGCCAATACCGGTAGCTAACATTTGCTGCAAGTTCTCAACATTTAAACCGTATCGAGCCAATTTCGTTCGTCTGGGTTTAATGGTTATCATTGGCAATCCGGAAACTTGCTCAACTCGCGCATCGGCGGCTCCGTCAACTCGTTCGACTACCATTAAAATTTTGTCGGCGATACGTTTCAATTGCTCCAGGTCGTCACCAAATACTTTAATGCCCAAGTCTGAACGAACACCGGAAATCAACTCGTTAAAGCGCATTTGAATCGGTTGCGTAAATTCGTAATTATTACCTGGAATTTTCTTTATTTTACGCTCAATCAACTCGATCAGTTCCTGCTTAGGCATGTCTGGATTACGCCAAGAATTGCGAGGCTTTAATAGCACAAACGTATCCGCTACATTTGGCGGCATGGGATCAGTCGCAATATCTGGCGTACCGATTTTTGAAAACACTTTTTTCACTTCTGGAACTGTTGACAATTCCGCTTCAAGAATTTGCTGCATCCGTACCGACTGCTGAAGGCTGGTTCCTGGAATACGCATGGCATGCAAGGCAATATCGCCTTCATCAAGTTGTGGTATAAACTCGGAACCCAACGTTGTCATTAAACCGACAGAAGCAACGACAATCATTATCGCAAACGAAATAACTGCTAAACGAAACCGAATAGCCCATTCCAACAAAGGACGATACAAGGATTTGCTGGCACTTATGAACGAATTTTCTTTTTCGCTCACTTTCCCTTTTACGAATACCGCAACCATAGCGGGAACCAATGTCAGCGACACGACCATCGCAGCCAGCAACGCCATGACAACCGTTATCGCCATAGGATGAAACATTTTTCCTTCAATACCGGTTAACGTAAAAATGGGAATGTACACGACTGTTATAATGGTCACGCCAAACAGAGCCGGACGAATCACTTCCGTGGTCGCTTCATAAACCACTTGCAATCGATTTTGCAAAGTCAACAATCCACCATTGCGGGTTTGCGATTGTGATAGCCGCCGAACGCAGTTTTCAACAATGATCACGGCACCGTCTACTATCAATCCAAAATCGAGCGCGCCCAAACTCATCAAATTTGCGGAAATCCCAGCTTGTACCATACCGCTAATGGTAACCATCATTGACAAAGGGATCACTGCCGCAGTAATTAATGCCGCACGAAAATTACCAAGTAACAAAAATAGAATCGCGATAACTAACAGCGCACCTTCCATTAAGTTTTTTTGTACGGTACGAATGGTTTTATTGACCAGTTCCGTACGGTCATAAACCGTTTCTGTGTAAATACCATCCGGCAAGGTTGCTTGAATGGCATCGAGTTTTAACGCCAGTTCTTTTGCTACTTGCTGCGCGTTTTCACCGACTAGCATCATTGCTGTTCCCAATACGGCTTCTTTACCATCACTGGTTGCAGCACCGGAACGAAGTTCCTTTCCAATGGCCACTTCGGCTACATCTTTCACACGAATAGGCGCGGTACCGTGTTGGCCAATTACGACATTTTCAATATCTTCAATGTTTTGTAATTGGCCAGGTGCACGAATTAATAATTGTTCGCCATTGTGCTCGATAAACCCAGCACCTCGATTGTCATTGTTCGCTTTCAGTGCTCGAGAAACATCGAAAAGAGAGACTTGATGCTCTAGCAACTGTTTCGGATCCGGCAATACATGATACTTTTTGTCGAAGCCACCGACGGTATTAATTTCCACAACACCAAAAACTTGAGACAACTGGGGTTTAATGATCCAATCCTGGATTTCACGCAATGCAGTCGTATCGAAGGGCTTGCCATTGTCTTGCACCGCATCCGGCTTTGCTTCAACGGTGTACATAAAGATTTCACCGAGCCCAGTTGCAATAGGCCCCATTGTCGCTTCAATACCGGTGGGTAATTTATTTTTAATAACGCCGAGTCGCTCATCAATAAGATTACGCGCAAAATAAATATCCGTACCTTCTTCAAATACAGCCGTGACTTGCGACAAGCCGTAACGCGACAGCGACCGAGTGTATTCCAATTTGGGCAAACCATAGAGCGCCGTCTCAATCGGAAAAGTAATGCGTTGTTCCGTTTCCAGAGGTGAGTAGCCAGGTGCCTCGGTATTTATTTGAACTTGCACATTGGTAATATCAGGTACAGCATCTATCGGTAATTTTTGATACTGCCAAATCCCCATCACCATCAGAATGAGGATAAAACTGATCATCACGAAACGCCGCTCTATGGCAAGGCGTACAATAGAATTTATCACGTTCGCCTCCTTTAATGAGCGTGTCCGGCACCGAATTTTTCAATATCGGCTTTGATTAAAAAACTGTTATCGACCACATAGGTTTCACCCAGCTGGAGTCCAGATAAAATTTCCACATAGTCATGGTCACGTTGCCCTAGCACCACCGGCCGGGCTTTGAACTCGTTACCCAATTTTACAAACACCACCGGTTTATCATTGATGATCTGTACGGCTCGATTCTCGACTCGAACTAAAACACGCTTCGTTTCAACAGAAATATCGGCACTGACCAAATCACCGGGTGTATGTCGATTGTCACGATTATCAAAAGCGACCCGAGCAAGTAAATAGGGCTCGCCAGAAGGCCCTGGAATAAGGTGATGAATTTTCGATACGATGGTTTTATCATCATCCATGACACGAACAGTTTGGTCGCTTTGCACTAACTTTCGTTGGTTGTGAAACACTTTTAATTCCGCCCATAATGACTGATTGTTCAATAAGTTGAACAAAGGTTTATCGTTCGTCACCTCGCCAACATTCACCATCCGATGTTGAATCATGCCTGCAATCGGCGCCTTGATAGAATAAGTTTGTAAACTGTCATTCGATTCGATGGTGGCTAACACATCTCCGGCATTCACGTGATCGCCAATATTGACGTTTACGGAACGCACTACGCCAGGAAATCGCGCTTTAATATTCGCAATGTGCTCAGGAGACGCTTGCAGTCGCCCAAAAACCTGAAGGCGTTTTTCGATAAGTCCGCCACTGGCTTGTGCAAACGTCAATCCATTTTTCCGCGCCATTGCATCGTCGATCACAATGCGATTTTCGTCATGTGCTTCCGATTCTTGGTGATGGTCATGATCGGCCGAAGCAAAAACCGTTGACATCGCTGATAACCAGATACCGATAAAAAGAATAAGTTGATTCGATTTCATTTTACTTTCCCAAATACGTTGAAGCTTGTCCGAAGTAAGCATCTTTTGACAATGGCTGAGCCGTGATTTGCTCAATCAGTGTTTGATTACGTAACACCTGAGTCGCGGCATCAATCAGAAATTGACGAGCTGATAGCAGCTCTTTTTGAGCAACCAGCCATTCCAGATAACTGTATCGACCACGCTCGTAAGCTTGTTTTGTTTGCGTGAGTGATTCCTTTAATGCTGGTAAAACAACCTTCTGAAGTTGTGAGACAACATCAAATTGCTGTTGTCGAATTTGATAGGCTTGATATAAGCGTGTTTTCAAATTGAGTCTCTGCGTTTTTCGTTGCAATAGAACTTGGTCACGTGATGCCATTGCCGCTGTAGTTTGTCCTTGATTACGTTTTTCAGAAAACAGTGGCATAGAAAAGCCAACGGTCAATGCCGCGTCGTTCGATTCTTGAAATTGTTTAACACCAATCTGCCAACGAACATCGCTATCGGACTGACTTTGAATTAACCTTAGCTCCGCCTCTCGTAAACGATATTCGTTTGCATAAATATTAAGAAACGGGCTTTGTTCTAACTGTTGAAATAACTCCTCGAAAGGTTTTACACTCGCAAACAAAAATAAGTCACCATCGACTTCATGAAAGTCGACCTGTTCCGCCCCCCAAAAGTTTGCTAGAGCTCTCTTTTGGCTTTTCCATTGAGCAAGAATTGCAGACTCTTCTAATTGCGCTCGAGACAATGCCGCTTGTGCACGTGTCGCTTCTGCGGCAAAAGCAGCGCCTTTATTAACGCGCTTTTGTACAACCGACAAAGTATCGGTGGCAAATTGAGTTGCTTGCTGAGCCAACTTAAATTGCTCTTGCAATGACAATACGCTAATAAAGGTTTGTGTGGCTTCACCCAATACGTCTAGCGCGCGAACTTGCCGCTGAACTTCAGCTAAATCGTATTGCGATTGAACGACTTGAGTACGTTTTTCCCGCTTATCACCGAGTTCAATCACGGACGATAAAGTCAGCGTAAACTCCGTTTGTTCTACTTCAGAAAAATGACCGCTGCCGAGAAAATCATCAGCGGAAAAACTCAGTTCGTACGCCGGATCCTGGTCGGCAGCTTGTTTTAAGCCTTTCAGTTGACGAGATACTAAATCAAAAGCTCGTAGTTCCGGATTTTGCTTCAGAATACGTTGCATCACGGCTTTTAACGAAAGGGATTGTTGCGTGGGCATTGCGGCTTGTGACGATGAAAGAGTAATACAGAAAAGACTCACACCGAATAACGCCATAGCCCACAAACGCTGCCCAATTGTAGCGTTGCGAAATAAAAAAAGCATATTATTTTCCTATTAAATTCGAAAAATTAACAATGAGTAAACTGTGGAAATTTTGATTTGGCGCTAAGCCGATGGGGGGCGATAAATACTCTCGGGACTTTTACGAATATAGGAAGTAATTGTTGAAAATAAGGAAGTTACTTGATGGTTAAATACAGATTCTAAACCGACTGTGATCAGGCTAATGTGTGGCGCGTGGCAATGATGACAGTTATCACATTGCTGCTCGACATTTTCGCCGGTTTCTACAGCGTCTGGCGGTTCATCGATAGGGTTATTATGGAGTGTAACGGAGCCGTGGTGAATGCCTTCAATTTGAGACTCTCCAAAGTGCAGATCCAACTCTGCCAGCTCTTGTGTTACCACTAAAGATTGCACCAGTATTAACGCTACGGTCAATACAGCAACAAAATCTCTAAAGGTCGAGCGATAGTGGGTCATAGGTAAATAATTGGGTGTTCAATAAAGTCCATACATTAAAATACTATTCAATCAGGTATTTTAACGTGCAGCTATAATAGCTTAATCGTTTGCTGATTACCAGATGCAGGCAATACATACTCACGCATACCAATCCGAAACGTTTCAAAGAACGCGCTCTTATGTCCGTTACTCTAATACGATTGCTCGCGAGAAAATAACCAATAGCTCGAACATAAAAACATTATCGCGCAATGCCACCGGGTCGAATGCCATCCTTCAAAGAGAAATAATCGCCAACGGAACCTACGACCATCTCATTTCTATCGGCGTTTAATAGTTTCCGAAGTGAATACAACGAGTTGAGCCCAGTGCAATGCGCACCAATCATTTTTGTCATACCAAATAGCTTCAGCTTTTCAGCAACCCATTGCAGGTGTTCGTCACTTGCGTTGACCAAATGGAAACCACCGATTGCAGTATCTACTTTTCCGGGATGAATTTTCGAAACAATATGTTCCATGGTATTTATGATTCCGGCGTGTCCACATCCAGAGACCAAAATAAATCCATCTTGGGTATCGACCACCAGCGAGAGATCTTCCGGGATATTGTCTTCTACAATGCCATTTTCTGTTTCAATACGGCCACTTCTTCCCCAATTTTTCTCTGGATGCGTTCGTGAGACATTTCCGGTTAACCACACGCCTGGAAAGATTTCCTGTGCATCAGAGTATTCAAAAAATCGTACACCATCCTCCTGCAATATTATTTTCATCACCGCCATTTTATTTTCGCGATTAATGCGATTACTGAAAATACCTCGTCCTACATGAACTTTCGACAATGCTTTTGAGTTTTTTACTTTCAGTGCCTTGCGCAATGTTAATATGCCACCGGTATGATCACCATGATTATGACTTAAAATGACATCTTCAACGTCGGACAAATCAATTCTTAGTTCACGAGCATTTTGCAAAACCGTTTCGGGCCGATTTCCGGTATCGAAGAGTATTTTTCTTCCGTCCACTTCTATTAAGGCAGAATAACCCCACTCACCGATCCCGCGATTGGCCAGCATAGTGGAAAGTGTTGTGACTTTTAAATTAGAAACTTTATGAAATTTGTTCTGCTCGGAAGCATACAGGTTTGAAATAAAACTCGTCAAAAATATAAAAGGGAGTAACTGCTTAATCATAAGTTGTCCATTTTTCAGTTCTTTTACAGGCAGTGTAAAGGTAGGTACCGGCCTCATTCAATTCAAAAATCGCGACAATTTATTAACCGATGCAGCAAATGCTCAAATTATCAGCAATATACTATCTAACCTCAACTTAGGATTTGCCTCCGATAGTTGAGAAAATGGTAAAAAAACCAAACCTCCTGCAAATACATCCGTCATAATCCCCATATGAACAATGAACAACAACTAATAATTCAGGCAAAAGCCGGTGATTTGGGGGCTTTTCAGCAACTTGTCGAGGCATACAGTCACAAGTTGTATCACTGTGCCTATCGTATATTGAACGATCAAGGGCATGCAGAAGATTGTGTGCAAGAGGTGTTTGTAAAGGTGTACCAGAAACTCGATACCTTCGATAAACGCTCCAAGTTATCCACCTGGTTGTATTCCGTTACGGTCAATTCCGCCATCGATTTGCAGCGCAAACTCGCCAGACACAACCACCAAGAAATGCCCGAGTATGAGCAGATCACCGATACGCAAGGTGAGACACCTGAAAAAAGCCATTGGCGAACGAGTCTTGGCCAAACCATACAAAAAGCGCTGCATCAACTCTGTGATGATGTGCGTTTGGCTTTTCTACTACGGCACTATGAAGGCCATAGCATCGAAG
Organism: Pleionea sp. WD8-19; assembly: GCF_055326765.1. NCBI lineage: Bacteria > Pseudomonadati > Pseudomonadota > Gammaproteobacteria > Oceanospirillales > Pleioneaceae > Pleionea > Pleionea sp. WD8-19. Next base: position 47,548 of record NZ_JBUZOU010000019.1, read on the forward strand.
AAATCAGCGAGATACTCGACATCAATCCAAACACCGTTAAGAACCGGATTTTCCGTGCCGTTTCACGTTTAAAAGAAATTCTACATCCCAAGATGGATGAACTTCAGGTAGACCATTATGAATCTCATCAATAACGAACAATTGATACTTTATTACTACAACGAACTGAATTCGCAAGACGCCGCAAAAGTACGTCTTGCATTATCAACGTATGACGTTTTGCAGCAAGAGTACAATGAACTCTGCAATGTGCTTGATCAGAGCAAACAATTGCCAATACCCGCTCCCGGTAAACAGTTGAATCAAAATATTATGGCTGCCGTTCATCAAGTCGCCACAATAGAAAAAGTCGCAACTAAAACACAAACAAACAAATCCTCTCAACCTTGGTGGCTATTTTTCGGGCAGCCCAATCTGGCGATGGCATGCGCGGTAATGTTAGTTGCTGTAACAGTATTTTTACTCGGCCGCTGGTCTGTGCCCGATTTACCGAGCGAACAATTGGCTAATCACGATTCCAAAATGCCCACATTAAACGCAGAAGCCAGCCAGAGAATATTACTCTCCAATGTCAGCCAGCACTTAGAATCGAGCGATCGGTTACTCACTTTAGTCAGTAACGGTAATGGCGATTTGCCAGAACAAATCGAAAGCCGACGCCAGTTGATTGAAGAGCTGGTAGCGCTTAATCGACTTTATCGCCGATTGGCTGAACATGCTGGCGACTTAAGACTGGCGAATACCTTACAAAGTGTGGAGTCAATTTTAATCGAACTTGAAAACACTCCGGTAAATTCCAATAGCATGGATAAAAAGAGCGAACTGGAAAGCATTCGTGGACGCCTTGAAGATTCCGATCTGTTGTTTCAACTGCGTGTGACCAATAAAACAATCAAAAACAATCTTATTTAAACCAAACCTGAAGAAACAAGCGCCCGTCTTAATGTTGAAGGCAAAACAAAAGTATTGAAAAAGGTGATAGGTATGATGAGAAAACACTTTGCTAGCAACACGATGATTTCACTGGCCGTTGCAGCCGCACTTTCAATATCGGTTGCGGCGGCTACAAAAGACGAACTCTACAATCAAGGACAACAACAACTCGATCAAAAAAACTGGTCAGCCGCGCAAGAGTCGTTTAAAAAAATCATTAACCAGAAAAGTGATAAATCGGATGCTGCACTCTATTGGTTAGCCTACGCGCAATACAAGGAAAACCAAAGCCAACAAGCGATAAAATCATTAGAACAGTTAACGCAAAGTTATCCGGAAAGCCGCTGGATAGACGACGCCGAAGCACTACTGGTCGAAATTCATGATAAACACGGCGACACTTTACCGGTCACCGATGATGAGATGAAATTATACGCTATTGATTCCTTACTTCATTCTTCGCCAGAAAAAGCAACCGCAATGCTGGAAAAAATCATAAACGGCGATCACTCCATTAGAATTAAAAAACGAGCGCTGTTTGTATTGAGTCAAACCAACAGTCCGGAAGCATTTAATGTATTAGCCAATCTTGCAAAAGATAAAGACAATAATGCATTAAAACTTTACGCCATTGATACGCTCGCCCTATCGGGTTCAGAATCCGCAGCAAAGGTACTGGAAGACGTTTACCAGTCTTCTCAAAATGCTGAAGTAAAAGTTAAAGTGCTTAAAAGCTTTATGGTTTCGGGTAATAGTGATCGATTGTTGAAAATAGCCACTGCCGAAATAGATGAGGCACTCAAAAGCGAAGCCATCAAACTGTTAGGTGTTATGAATAAACCCCAACTGCTAGCCTCTTTGTATTCGAACAGCAACTTTAAGGATTACAAGCAACAAATAGTAAAGGGGCTTGCCATCAGCAATGCGGCAGACGAGATCATTAATATTATTAATAACGAAAAAGATGAGGAACTGAGATTACAGGCAGTTGAGTTAATGGGCATTATGAGCCAAGAGAAAAGTGGTGAATACCTGGTTAATCTGTATCAGAAAAATAGCAGTGAAGCGGTAAAAGAAAAAGTAATTAAAGCACTTTTTGTACAATCGAATGCCAAGTCACTTATTGCAATTATTAAGCAGGAACAATCCCCGTCGTTAAAACGAGAGGCATTAAAAAAGCTTTCCATGATGAATGCCGACGAAGCCGTTGATTTTTTACATCAAAATATTAATTAAGGAGTTGATGATGAGTAATTCAATTGCAATGCTATTACGGACGGGTTTCATTTCATGTTTAAGTTTGACCTCAATTTTAGTTAACGCAGAATCAGATAATAAAACTCAATCCTTTACCGTAAGTAAATCCTTGCGAGAAACTATCAACACCCTTCCGGGTAGCGAGGAGCAATGGCTAAAGTATCAGGTAGAGATGGAACCCAACAATGGAACGCCCTGTTGCTTTACCAGTTCAGGAAACATGGGATGCAGTCTGGACGATTTAAGCGAAAGTCGTAATGCACTTATTTCTGGCATAACGCATTTGGAAAATCAACCGGACTCAAAACTGCTAACACTTTACATTAAACAGAAAAACGGTACGCCAGAACAACTTTTTTACGTAGGGGAAGCCTGCCCGGTTCATATTGGAAATCAATCAGTGGTAGAGCTTACTCAAGTTTCTAATCGAGCCAGCGTCGATTACCTTTCCAACTGGGTACAAGAGAGTCATCAGGATGAGCAACGCAAGCTATCACAAGCTGCATTATCAACCATTGCTTTACATAAAGGAGACACGGCGCAAAATAAGCTAGAATCCCTGACGAACACTGCGAATAAATCCATCCGTCACAATGCCATTTTCTGGTTAGGTGCAGCACGTAACCTGGCGGGTTATAACGCCTTAAAAATAATACTGGAAGACAACCATCGTCCGATAAATGATCGTACTCATGCAGTATTTGCATTAAGTGAAAACAGTTCGCCCGATGCCATGAATTACTTGATAGCACTTGCGGAAAATAGTGATATTGAAAAACTACAAGGCGAAGCTTTATTCTGGCTGGCTCAAAAGCAACATCCCAAAGCGTTAAACGCCATCAAACGGGTGGTTGATAAAACAGGTTCCAAATACATTCAGAAAAAAGCGGTTTTCGCGCTATCGCAACTGGATTCGGATGAAAGCTGGCAGCTACTTAATTCTTATGCGACGAAACATCGGTCTGAAGTAGTTCAAAAAGAAGCCATTTTCTGGTTGTCACAAAATAAAGATCGACAAGCGCTGAGTACACTTCTTGAAATTGCTCAAAGTAAAAATACTCAAAAGATTCGAAAAGCCGCAGTGTTCTCTATCTCTCAGCTTGAGAACGAAGATGCAACGGAAGGCTTGATAAAGTTAATAGAAAGTAAAGAAAATCGATCAATTAGCAAGAAAGCGCTGTTTTGGCTTGGCCAGTCTGAGGACCCAAAGGCGACGAGTTATTTGGAAAGCGTGTTGACGGCTAGTATTGATTAATCAAGATGTTTGCCTCACCGGTGAATAAAAATGGGAGAGGCAATTTGTGTATGAATTATTAACTTATTGGTTAACACTCAGCAGAAGTTTTAATGGCGTTTCTTTTTTCTATTTCTATTATGAATACACTGCCTTGTATTTGGACTCCTCCCGGAAAGTAACTAACTAAAGTTTTCCTAGAGGCATTTATGTACTGGCTAGTTTGCTTATAGTTGACCAAGAGTGCAAACCTTCACCTGCAGTTGAGTACATTAAATGTTGCCTTGGTAAAGAATGGATATCAAATTCAAAAGGCAACAATATAAAAAGAAAGAACAAGGATAATGTTTGATTATAATTTAGGTAGCCACAACACTGTTGTTGCTTGATATATACCTGCAATCAAGGTTGTTGTAGAAATAAATATTATTGAAGCGACAAACAACTTAACTTTCATTTTTTGACTTGTCTTTGCAAAGAAATATAGCTCAAGTATAATTAAAGGAATTAAGTATTGTGCAAAGTTTAAAAAAGTTAAAAATGGGCCTGTAAAACTAATAAAATCAATACCCGCGCCTTCGGTTAATTCTACCCATAACCAAAGTGTTACTCGTGAAAACCAAACACCGTTCATCACAATAAACAAGCGTAGAGCCCATTTCTTGTGGATATAAATTTTTCTTCTTATAGCATAAAGAATGGTTTTTGTGGCGAATATCAAGATTAGCAACGCATTTAAACTAAGTCCTAGATGCATAGATACATCACCAACAGCACCTCGTACCCAAACCATGTAAAGCCCTGATAAACTAACTATCACTCCAGTCAGAACGTAAATACGACCATTCCAGTGATGAAATGTTGGAAATAGCTTACGGATACTAACGATAAACTGTAATGGCCCCAGTGAGAGGATGGTAACCGATAATAGAAGATGTGAAGCTATAGCCCAATTACCTAAGTTGTCGTTTTTAATATAAGATTTTGGAAGATGACTATTAGCCAAGCCAACAAGGCCGTCGGAATAAACTAATCCTCCATAATAGACAAAAACATAAACAGCAAACAACCATAAGCCAATTGCCGCAACTGCGAAGCAAGCCGTTTTAGAAAAATGTAAGAGTTTGTCCCCAAGAATATTTGATGACTCAATTTTATTTAACGACATAGCAGTTTCACTCTGCTTTTTATAAAAATTTTTATGGCCTTGTATACTATTATCAGATATTAATAATAGCAATATCACAATTTTAGTATAATTGTTTCAATTCTTGTCTATACTTTACTGAGTATCAGCGTTAATAAAATTTTGTTTAATCCTGGTACAGAATAAATTCGCAAAGACAAGTTTAATGATCGACCTACCTATCAAATTACTCGATCCAATGTAGAACACGGATATATTTAGGATTATGTGTTAAATTTCCAACTTAAGTTGGCTTGAAACAACACCAAAAAAACTCAATTTTATAATCTCAGATTTATATAAAAAAGTATGAGCGAAATGCAAAGAACTCTCAGACTATTTTGAGTCCAATATTTACGTTAGGTTAAGAGATGGATTCTCGATAAATTATTAATTAGAGAAACTTTTTTATGATCCGTCGATTTGAAGCTACAAAGCACTGTTAGCACAATTCACTTCATATTGTTTTCTTCGTCTTAAAATTTAGAAGTTAATGGAAATGACCAGCCTCCTTGTAGTTAATAAGGGAAACAAAGTAGTAAATCTCGATTGATCCTCCAATCAGGATAAAAACAGTTGCTTAAAAATGAGCTTCATTGAAAGGACATACTTTAACATTCCCGCATTCCAACTAAATTCATTATTGTAACCACTTGATATTCATTAATATTTTAGCGTCAGCAAGAAGTCAGCGAAAAGTCATTAGAACTTCAGGTATCTTCATTTCGATTGGATTCTAATAAAGCGCACTGCGTATAAGCGCATAGAACCGTTGAAAACCCAGAGGGTACTTATGACCATCAATTTTAAAATCAAAAGCTTGTTTGCTGTAGTACTACTAATGAGTTTTAGTAGTTTTGCCGACATAAACACTAGCCGCGCACCAGAGGCTACAGTTGCCGAAACAGAACTTTCGTTCTGGGATCTTCCACACCTTAAGAAAGCCTTTATTGATACGTCACCGGCAAACAAAAAAGACGGTTTAGCCGTTGGCGATATGAGTGTTAATGACGGAAAAAAGGCTATGGTTTTTCAGCTGGCGCAGGAAATAGCCGACAAGAAACATGGTAACTACGACAGCTTGCTTATCGCCCACCAAGGTAAGCTAATCTTCGAGTCCTATTATTTACGCGGCCGCATCAACCTGCCCCACGGCCAGGCGTCAGCCGTAAAAGCTTACACCAGTTTGGCACTGGGCCGCGCTATCCAGTTAGGCTATCTGACCATGGCCGACCTCGACAAACCACTCATTAGTTTTCTGAAAGATCTGGATAAGACAAAACTTGTGAAAGGCGCAGAAAAAATCACACTCCATAAGGCATTGACTATGCAAGGGGGATTGAGCGTCAGCAGAGAAAAATGGGAGGAACTTGAGAAAAACCCTGAGGAATTAAAAGGCCAGGGATTGGTTCAGACTCTTCTTGAACATAGTGGGCCGATCACTGAAGAATCTCAAACCTATTTATATGGAAACCACAACCCCATGCTGGTGATGTCGGTGATTGACGCCGTTGTGCCGGGCAGTGCCCAGGAATTTATTAAAAATGAAGTTCTCGGTAAATTAGGCATCACAGACTATAGCTGGGAGACTCACGTTAGTGGCTTACCGGAAGCCGGTTGGCGTGTCAGTTTAACATCGCGCGATATGCTCAAGTTGGGAGCATTGGTCCTCAATAAAGGTCAATGGAATGGCGAACAACTTATTTCTCCAAAGTATCTCGCCAAGGCTACCAGCGGCATAGTTAAACCCACTCAAGACTGGATGCCGGATAACTATCGCTACGGCTATTTTTGGTATCAAACGCCAATATCCGTTGGAGACAAAAGCTACAACGCTACGCTTGCTTGGGGCGGCGGTGGGCAACGCGTGATCGTGATCGCAGATCTTGAGCTGACGATTGTGATCACTGGCCATGATCGGGAAGACACGATATTTACTCAAATTTCAAAAAACGTGGTACCGGCATTTGTGAGATAAGGAATAAACCATGAAATCTTTTTTACTTTTTAGTCTCTTTTGGATTTTTACTTTGTGCATGAGTGGCAATAGTTATAGCCAAGCTAAATTTCCAGTTTTGAAAGGCCACTACCTTGGGCAGACGCCGCCAAGTAAGATACCAGAAGTATTTGGCCCCGGAGTTATATCCACCAAACGATGGCAAATACTTGTTCTTCAACCGCAACGTGGGTGAGTTTGCATGGACATCAGCGTCAGGCGAAGTCGAGATGAGACCAGACGTAGATATTTTCTGGGTGGATGCACAGATTATCGAACAGCTTAGGCCCAAACGATGATCCTTTTTGCACTCGCAGAACGAGCGACGTCTCAATGAGGCATATTTTCTGCGAGTGTTGAAAATGTTCTACTCAAAGGATTGCTACCCACTCTTTTACCAGTAAATGAGCGGGTAGTCATGCGGGTTTTACAGCCTTTTTGTTAAAACAAAAATGAACTCGTATTTTAATATTTTCGTTGGCTGTTGTTTATATTTTCGAACTCGACATCCAATATTAAAACTTGAATTCAAGCGGTAATATTAAGCGTCAACTGTCTCCTTTGAAAATTACTACCGCATATTCACGCTTTCAAGAAATCGAGCGATTTCGCTCTGACTGTCTTTATTGGCAACTTTATTGGATTCTTCCGTTCCACCAATCACGAATTTCTCATCAAGTAAATGACCGGCACTCTCATAGTTAATATGCTGACAAATGTCTTTATTAATCTCGCTGTTCATTCGAGCACATACCGATGTGGCCATTTTATCGGCAGGCCAAATTTCATCTTGACCGCCGGTTAACAACAAAACAGGCGAAGCTATTTTTTCTGATTTAATGGAGGCCTGAGAAACTCGCTCTTTGTTTTTTAGTGAGTGTTCATAAAGATCCACTAACTTTGAAACTTCTGCTCCCGAAGCAAAAGGCACAAAGGGTATTGGTTGCTGTTCAATACTCCAGCTTGATGACGGTGTCTGGGTCCAGTCTTTTAAAATGCCGGCCCAAATGACAGAACTTGGTGCAATACCGACAACCCCTTTATATTGATCATCGCGAGACGCTAATAACAACGATAACTCTGCTCCTTTTGACCACCCCACAACGATAATGCCATCGTTTCGAGTGTCTTGTTGAGCCAGTAACCATTTTTTAGGTGCTTCAAAGTATTCCAGCGGGATCATCTCCAACTCTTGCGGTAATCCCTCTTCTTTGAAATAGGCCAGAGACAATACAGAATAACCTAAAGTAGCTATTTTATTGGCAAGATGTGTTGGTTTACCGCCTCCGGATCCTCCAAGAACTAATACACCGTATTGATTTTTGTTTGAAGAATTGTAATATTCAGCGACAAACTTAGCATTTTGCACCGGTTTAAACTCTATGGATTCCGCGTTTGAATTAATAGCAACTAAAAGCGACAAAAAATAAAAAGCGATGATGGATTTCATTAATTAAAATGCCCTAAGTTTAGTTGATTTAATGTGATGTTCAGGCCGACTGTTTTTTCCAGTCGTCGGTTAGCATACCAGAAACCCCCCAGTTCTCTTCGTCAATTTCTTGAATAACGACATGGGTGTATTCCGGCTTTTTACCCAATACACGTACTAAAGAGTGGGTTACATCTTTCACGATTTCCGCTTTTTGCTCCCTCGTCACTCCTTTAGTGACTTGAATGTTTACATAGGGCATGGTCTATTCCTTTGATTTATTGATTTTCTAGATTACGGCCGAAAATTATATGTTTTTAATACAAGTAAGTAACTTATTAATTGTATTAAAATGTTAGTGATATCTCCCCTTAACTTATTATCGATATAATTATCAACCAATGGTTAAATATCGCTCGAACAATATCTTCTTTAGCTGTCCTTTTGCCAACTCTGCAATTCAATAATATTCCCTTCCGGATCACGAACGTATTGAAAAGTGACCATACCCGCACCAACAATTGGGTTTGATACAATATCGCCCACCATCGAACCACCGTGTTGCATAACCTTTTCCGACATTTTTGTAACGTCGTCTACTGCAAAAGCAATATGAGAAAATCCCAATGTATTGGCATATACCCTTGGTGTGTCAGAAACTTCGTCGTACTGAAAAATTTCCAGTGTCGGTCCTTGATCACCAAAACCCGGTAATCTTAGATGAATACCACGTATTCTTGCATTTTCAACGGCAGTGCCTTTTTCCAACCACTCACCCGCAAGATCCCTCTCGGGTAACACGGGCTTACACTGAAAGACCGCTTGATAAAACTCGGACAGTTTTTTCCAGTTTTTGGCGATAAGGTTAGTATGAGCGTATTTGATCATCAGTTTACTTTTAAATTGAGGTCTATTTGTTCAGCAATTTAACACAGAATGAAAAACTCGCCCAATAAGGGCGAGATTTCTACATTGGCGATAGCTCAATCACAGAAGTACTTTAGTAACTGCTCTCTGCTTCATCGTATTCAATACCTTTCTCTTTAGCTTGCTTACGAAGCGTTGTGTAAAGTTTCTCATCTAAGGAATATTTACTTTTATTCGACGCCATCAGTTGTTCTTTAATAAAATGATCACGTTTTACCGTTAACTCGCTCAAACTCTTTTTTAAGCTTTCACGTCGTTCTTTTGCTTCAGCAATAAACGCTTTTTGCTCCTTTCGATTCAAGTGTTTCATTGTATCGGGGAGGTGCTCTTCGGGTATATCGCTTAATTCGACATCACCACGTTCCAGTTCGGAAACCAACTCTCCATCTCCAGCAAAATTAACTGCACCACTTTTTGAAAGATTAAACTTGGCTCGACGAGCCTGTGCAGCAGAGGATGCCCCTTCATAAACTTTTTTACTCGCTTCGAGTTTCATGGCCTGTTGCGCTTGTTTTTGCGGGGAGCCGTAGTACACACGGGTAGCATCTAATGCGGTTGATGTTTTTGCAATAGCATCATCAAAAGGTGTTTTGATCGTTATCGCACTACCGTTCTGTGCAACGCTGAAAGCATCACCCGAACCTAAACGAGCTATTTGATTCCAAAAACTTGTGGTTGCAGAATTTTCACCACACTGAATGGTGTTAACCAAAATTCCTTTTCGTTTGGCTTGCGCTACGCTGGTTTCGAAAGGCACATCATCCTGATAATCGGTGTGTGGAGGCGCATCACCCACCAAGAAAATGACCTTGTAACTGTTAGGATCTTGGCTCCAACTCATTTTATTTACGGCTTCATTCAAGGCCTGATTCACACTTTCTGGCCCGTCACCACCTCCAGCCGCACGAAAATCCATTAATGACGCATAAACGGTATCGATGTCTTGCGACAAATCAATAACCCGAGTGACGTAGTCATCCCCACGATCACGATAGCCCACCAAACCAATACGGATTTCCGGTGCCGGCTGTGCCGCTGCCATAGTAGAAGCAATTGCCCAGATTTTTTCTTTCGCTGCTTCAATCATGCCGCCCATACTACCGGTAGTATCGAGCGCAAAAACCAGCTCCACCTTGGGCCTTTGCTGACCATTTACGAAGAGTTTGGGCTCTGTTTTTGGTAATTCCAAAGTTGCTGGAGTCACTGAAAATTGTTTGCTCCTGGCTACGGTAACCACTGCAGCAAAAGTCAATGAGCAAAGTAAAATGGCTAAGTATTGAGTTTTCATCAGGGCTCTCCGGTATTAAGTAAACAGTCGACGCATTGCGGCTTCGGCAGACTGACGTGCACTATCAAAGTTGCGATAATCGATCGTTGCAATCCTGTTATGCGGCGTTGTTTTCGAAAACCAATGAGGCAAAAAAACAAAAAAGGATTGCGAAAGGAAGAAACACCAGCTGCTGAGAAATAAATTGTCAGTTGCCATATGCGCCAACACTGCGATAACAAAACCGGATGCAATAAAAAGCAAATCAATAAAAAAGAGCAATACGCCATGACGACAATAAAAACTGCGCGACAAAGACACAAAAACAAGTTGAATGAGAATGAACCCCATAAAGCTGACTTGAAGTATTAGCAGCAACAAAGTGCTTAGTACCCAACTGGCAATAACAAACAGTCGACCCGCTTTTATTGAGCTGTGCTTCATTAAATAAATCGAATAAATAAGCGCAATTGTTGCTAATGTCATTAGAAAAGCGGTCGTATTGGGTAGAAACAATGCCGCCCCTTGATGCCCGATAACCATGAGAACACTTAACATTAGGCCGAATAACACTTGTCGAACAAAGCCAGGTGGAGAACTTCGGTTTTCAAAGAAGGATTTCATGACGCTCTCCTTTTCTGCTTTTCTGCCAGGAGCGCCAATTCAATTTCCTCTTCGCTAATGGCTGAGGATGTTGTCCATGAATGAGAGCCTACATCAATACCGTTGTCATTTCCGATCGGATTCGACAATAACTCGAGTTTTTGCTGTATCTGTTGATACTGCTCCTTATTTTCATCGAGTAAGGCTTGTTGTTTTTGCAATTGCTGTTCGAGTTGCTGACTTTTCATTTCACATTGACGAATGGTCTTTTCAGTTTGCAGTTGCCGACGTAAAACACTTCGTGCGAGATCATCGTTGTTCTCGTCAAAACACAACGCCAACTCCTGTTGATATTTATTAAGCGCCTTCTTCAGCTGTTGTGCGTATTGCTCCACTTGCTGCTTTTCATCTGAAATTTGCTTTTGTTTCAACTCCTGGCATTGAATTTCGGCTTTCATGTCTCTAAACGCCTGCTTGAGCAAAATTTCCGGCTCTTCCAACAAATCCACTAATGCATGCATATCGGCAGTAAACAATTTACTTACCCGGTTTATAATGGCCATAAACGCTCTCCTTACTTTGGGTTTAACGATTCGTTATTCAGTGTAAGCAAGACCATTGCTTTTAGTTAGACCAATTTTGGTAAACAATAAGATGAGAAATTTACCTAAAATTTACCTGCAAACGAACATGGCTCTTGTTAGTATTAACTCATGACAAACAGGCCTTCTATGAACACACCCATGAAGCTATTAATTGTTGAAGACGAAGCTGCTATTCGTAACGGATTAGTGGACGTGTTTATTTATCACGGCTATGAAGTGGAAACCGCCGAAGACGGTACCCATGGCTTGAAAATGGCGCTTTCCGGGCAATACGATCTGATTCTGTTGGATGTGATGTTGCCCGGAATCAATGGTTTCGATATTTGCCGAAAAATTCGCGAACAAGACAAAGAACAACCCATCATTATGCTCACCGCCAAATCGGGTGACGATGAAATCATTCAAGGGCTAACACTGGGTGCCGATGACTACGTTGCCAAACCATTTTCTGTCGCTCAACTGGTGTTACGTGTGCAGGCCGTGTTACGCCGTAGTGGAAAAAGCAAATCGATTGAAAATCAAATTCAACTCAACGAACAAGTGTGTATCGACACACAAAACCTAAGTGCGCAAATCGACGGCGAACATGTTGCTTTCACCCGTAAAGAAATGGAAGTGTTGCAATACCTTCAAGCTCATCACGAACGTCCGGTTCCCAGAGAAGAGTTACTGAATAAGGTATGGGGTTATGATATCAATCTCGACTTGGAAACTCGTACCGTCGATATTCACATTGCTAAGTTACGCCGAAAAATTGAACCTGAACCGAAAGAGCCGATTTACCTAATCACTGTACGTGGTGCGGGTTATCGCTTACTTTCTCAACGTCAACAGGCAAAATAATGCTTCAGACTTCAATATTGAAATTGCGGTTATTATTTATCGTTTTCTTTTTAGCGTTAGCCATTCCATCGGCTATATTAAGCTGGAAAGCTTACGACCAATTAAAATGGGAAGCTTTTCATCAACACCGAACCCAGGCCGAAGCACTTTCGACTCGCATCGATAGCCAATTGGAACATATTGTATCAATTGAAGAAGCTCGTTCGACTGCAGACTATCAGTTTTTAGTCGTTAGTGGTGAACCAGAAATCGGTACATTAGTGCGTTCCGAACTTTCCAGCTTTCCCGTAGAGTCAACTATTCCTGGCGTCATCAGTTACTTTCAGGTTGACGCTAGTGGACAATTCACAACACCGTTGTTGCCTCAAGACAAATTGCAGTCGTTACACTACGGCATAAACCAACAACAATTGAAAATGCGAGACAAATTACAGCAGAATGTTTTGGGTATTTTAACGCAAAATCAAATCATTTCCACGTCACCTCAACGGTTCACGCAAATAGAAGAGAAACAAAGCACTTTTAATGCAGGACAACGTAAAAGAGAAGCTTCCAGTAACGTTCTTGAATCACCAGAAGAGACTTTTCATGATGAAACGGATACAAAAGAATCATTATCGGTACACTCAGACGCCTCAATTCAAGCCAGTGGCGCTTTTTTTCATCAACAAGAGTCAGCGGAAAAATCGCTCACTACGTTTGATCAGTTAAAGAAGCTGAAAGACGATAAAGCAAATGCTCGAAAAGGAAAAGGCTCGAGTCAGGAAACCAAACTAAAAACCCCCTCAAAATATTTGAAAAATAATCGTCAACAAGAATCATCAGATCTTTTTTTACCACAAAAGAAATCTCGAGAGGTTCGCCAGGAATTAAATTACATCCCCCAACAGTCGGCTGACAAACCACAATCGCCATTGGAGACGACCATTAATATTGCGCTTTTTTCAAGTAATGTACAGCCTTTCGACTTTTCCATACTTGAAAGCGGCCATCTCATCTTATACCGTCAAGTTTGGCGAGAACAAAAACGTTTGTTTCAAGGCGCAATAATCGATCAAAATTTATTTTTTAAATCAACTATTGGAAATTATTTTCAGAATTCTTCTCTCTACCCATTAGGCGATCTTTTCGTTTTCTTTCGAAACGAGCCTCTTACCAAGCTCGATTCGAAACGCTCGCTCGGCGACACTTACTGGGGGTCTGAAATCAATAATAGCTTACTCTATCAATTTAGGCTTTCTGCACCTTTTGAACAATTGCAACTTGCATTTACGGTCACCGATTTATCAGACAGCGCTAGTACCATGATAATACTTTGGATCATTGGTTTATTGGTGTTGGTACTTATTATAGGTACGTGGCTTATTTATCGATTGACTTATCGACAAACGGAGCTCGCTCAACAACAACAAAATTTTGTGTCATCCATTAGCCATGAACTCAAAACGCCTTTAACGTCCATTCGCATGTACGGAGAAATATTAAAACAAGGGTGGGCCAGTGAGGACAAGAAACGCAGTTACTATAATTATATTTTTGAAGAAAGCGAACGACTATCACGATTAATCACCAATGTACTTCAATTGTCTCGCATGAGTCGAAATGAACTTAGTGTAAATTTAAAACCAACAGCAGTATCTGAATTAATTGACCACATTCATTCAAAAGTTGATTCTCTGGTGTCTGCTGCTGGATTTCAATTAAACATTGAGGGTCAGCTTGAATTCAACAACTTAAAAATCTTTGTCGACATGGATGCATTTTCACAAGTCATGATTAATCTGGTCGATAATGCACTAAAATTCTCGTCTAAAGCAGAATTAAAGTCCATCGATATTAATGTCAAACGGCGAAGCGACCACACTATTGTTTTTTCAGTCAGAGACTATGGTTCTGGCATACCAAAACATCAGTTAAAAAAGATTTTTCAGTTGTTTTATCGCACCGAAAATGAAATGACCAGAGAAACGGTCGGTACAGGAATTGGGTTGGCATTGGTTCAGCAGCTGGTTCTCGCTATGCAAGCAAAAGTCGAAGTCATTAATCGTTCTCCCGGCGCTGAATTTCAGGTTATATTTAGCGCCCAAACGCCAAAGTAATCCGTGTTGGATTTCTACGATTGATTTTAATGTCTGCGCCAATTTGGTCGGACAGTGAATAGACTAAAATAAATCCCATACTTTCCGCTTCTTCTATATCAAAGTCATCGGGCAGACCTTTGCCAAAATCACATACTTCCAATTCATAGTGGCCATTAAAGCTGTTTCTGAAATACACATGCAGCTCTCCTTGTGTAGATAGATAAGCGTGCTTAAATACATTCGTACACAGTTCATTAATAATTAATCCTAAAGGAATGCTGATATGAATAGGCAATAATATCTCGTCAATCTCCATGATTACTTTAAACTGCTCGGGCTCCAGTAGATAAGACTGAGTTAAATTAGCGAGTAGCTCTGGAATTACTTGATTAAAATTAACACTGTAAAAGTTACCCGATTGATACAACGTTTGGTGAATCAAAGCCATCGATTTAATTCGATTTTGACAATCGTTCAGAATCTCCAGTAAAGTTGATTCTGACACCTGTTCCGATTGCAAGCCTAACAAACTATCAATTATTTGTAAGTTATTTTTTACACGATGATGGATTTCCGAAAGCAGAACTTCCTTTTCCATCAATGCATTTTTTAAATACAGTTCCTGCTGTTTTCGTTCAATAGAATTATTGCAAACCCGACTTAACAATCGCCCGCTTAAGTCTTCCTTTGCCAAATAATCTTGGACACCATTATGAATTAAAGATTTGGCAATATTTTCATCATTAATAGAAGTCAACACTACGATAGGTGTATCACCCTTTAAATTTCGTAAATTCTCGATCGTTTCCGAAATGTCAGAGTCCGGTAAACTTAAGTCACACAATAGAATATCGAAATTATCATGTAGCAAACAATCAAGGCCAGATCTAAGTTCATTCTCGCGTATCAGCGTTAAACGACCTGTATAAATTTCCTGAAGATAATCCTCAATTAAATCGGCGTGATCATCGTTATCTTCAATAAGCAATACGTTCATTTAAGCCACTGTACTATTCATAGCTATTCGGTGTTACCGAGTTATCGGGCGCATCGGTAGTTAATACCCAATACAGATTCAGATCGCGTATTTTTTTTGTAAAATCATCAAATTGAATTGGCTTGTTAATGTAGCTATTTGCACCTAACTCAATACATTCATTAATCTCTTTCAGCCGAGTGGAAGTACTGAGCATGATGATAGGTAGCTTCCGAAAGCATTCGAGCTCACGTATCGCTTTTAGAGTATTGGCTCCATCGAGTTTTGGCATTTTTAAATCTAATAAAATTAGCTTTGGCAGTGGCAATTGTTCATCGTTGTATGGTGATTTTTTCAAAAGATAATTCAGCGCCTGTTCTCCATTACGTACATGAATAATTTTATTTACCATGTGGAAATCGTTTAATGTCTCGATAATCAATTCTGCATGATCTGAATTGTCTTCGACCAATAAAATGGTTATCGGTTTAACATTGTTCATGATGAAAAACCTTAATCATTCGGTTTATTCTCTAATGGAAAACCTAAAGAAAACGTACTTCCCAAACCTGGATGTGAGTTCAGAAGAATTTCACCCTGATGTTTGTCCATAATGGTTTTGACAATTGCCAAGCCAACACCGGTACCTTCGCCGACTTCCAAACGCTCAAATATTCTGAATATTTGCTGTTGATATTTGGGTTCAATACCTATTCCATTGTCGGTAAAATGAAGGTAAACCTTATTATTGGCCTGCTCTGTACTAATTACGACGCGTAACGGTCGTGCTGGATCACGATATTGCATTGCATTCGTCAGTAAATTTTGTACACACTGAGAAACCAAGCGTTCATTACACCACAAAGGAAAAAGAGGCTCTTGCAACTCTATTCTCGCATCGTTTCGTAGAATCATTCCTTCCAAAGTATCCATCACTTTTTGAATTA
The DNA here is from genome assembly GCF_055326765.1 of Pleionea sp. WD8-19. Taxonomy (NCBI): domain Bacteria; kingdom Pseudomonadati; phylum Pseudomonadota; class Gammaproteobacteria; order Oceanospirillales; family Pleioneaceae; genus Pleionea; species Pleionea sp. WD8-19. The sequence goes on from NZ_JBUZOU010000019.1 coordinate 63,832, forward strand.
ACTCTTTGGTCCTAACCAGTTCTTTTTCGAGCGTCTGTCGGATCACTCGAGAGAGTTGTAATAAATCAGAAAGCAACCCCTCCATATGGTTTACATTCGCCAAGATGCGGCTTAATTGATGACTTTGCTTTTCATTAAGTTTATCACTCAGGCTGTCACACAACCGGCGAGTAAAACCACTTATGGTAACTAAAGGTGATTTAAGATCATGAGAAACCGTATAAATAAACTGCTCCATTTCATGATTTTTTTGTACCAATTGTTTATTCATATTTTCTAATAACTGTCTCGCTTGTTTTCTGTCACTGGTATCCATCATCGATACCACTAACTGATACCCCTGCTTTGACAACATGGGGCTGAAACTGATTTCCAGTGGTATATACTCACCAGAAATGCTAACGCCTTTGAACTCTTTTTCTTCACCGATAGGATCTTCATGCGATGAGAAAAACTCTTGTACTCGTGTTGCTATCTCCGGAATGAGATCATCGATAGATTGTCGAATCAGTTGACCTTTCGGATAACCAAATATGTTTTCAGCTTTCGCATTCGCTTGCACAATTTTACTTTTCTTATTTATGACAAGCATAGCGTTGGATGCGTATTCAATGATTCGATGCAGATCTTCACTGGCGCGATGAATTCGACGACTGAGCAAGTGATGCGAATAGATTATATAAAACAACAGCACATCGACAATCCCACCAGCGATAGCGACATAGGCAGGTTGTTTGGACTCGGGTAGTTGCTCCAAGAAGTTCGGTGGTGTATAAAACATCAGTGTCCAGGGCCGTCCTTGTAACTCGACCGATATGCGACGTTGAAATATGTTTTTTTCTGGAATCGCTTGGCTATTATTGGAACTGGAATACATTAATGCATTCGACAAAACTGAAGCGCCATCATAAATGTCAAACTCGATATCGCTGTCTTCACTTCCCAAAATGCCCTGCATTAAATTTCCGACTCGAAAAGGCGCATATATCCAGCCGCTAAAGCGTTCACGACGCTGCTCAACAGTATTGGGTATTTCTCTGGTTGAATACACAGGCAAGTACATTAAAAAACCGCTTTGGACATCTTGTTCAGTTTCCTGCACCAAAGTGATAATACCGCTGTTGGAGGCAACACCCAAATCTCTCGCTCGCTCCATAGCAACACGACGCATTGTGTTCGACCACATATCGTATCCAAACGCTCTTTGGTTACGCCAATCAAAAGGCTCTAAGAATATTATGGCGGAATACATTGACCTTTCGCCCACAGGCTTAACCATGTAATCAGAAAATCCTTCTTCGCGTATTGACTGAATATGAGAGCCGAGCTCCGAGGGCTTTATTGGGATACTAAAGCCGATCCCTTGTATTCCTGGCCAATTCTGCTCAAGGTTTAACGTCGATACATAGTTGGCAAACTCATGTCGTCTCACTTTGTTACTCGTCGCATTCATCAGTCCCACACCGCCCCATAACACTTGTTCGTAGACACCCAGCCGGTCTTTTATCGCCGTTTCAATTTCTATTGCTCTAAACTCAAAACGGTCCAACGCTCTTTTTTGAACAAAAGAGTCCGCTATAAAATAGGCAGCGATGGTCAAGCACAAGGAGACCAGCAGCACAATCCAAGCTGTTATCGTATTGTGAAATATCTCAGCAACCCGAATAATTTTTTGATTAATCGGTGTTGTGTCAATTAAGCCTTGTAGTCCCGTCATTATTTTCCAATAGGTAGGACACGCAATTACAGGATTAACATTTTCGGTTTCTTAAAAAGCATAGTTGAGCTCTGAAGAAATTCGAATAATCCGGAGCATTAAGCAAAGAGATATTCCATTCGGCCGTAAATATCTCCATGCTAAATATCTTCTAGCGAGATTTAGTCTAAATCGGTAATAAATAAAGCCTCGAGTTAACTTCTACCAGAGATGAAGAAATGAACGTCTTAATAAATTGAGGTAATAAAAAGAGACAAATTATTGAACAATGAGTAGAGTTTCGCTCTTTGGTCGCGCTCTAACGGAATGGTTCTAACCGACTAATTGTAAATAAACCAGAGCACTCAGAGTAATCCAAACACCCATCATCAATTTCAATCGAGCGGCACCTAGCCAATCAGCAATAAAGCGTGCAATAGCTCCACCGACTAGAGCCGCCGGAGCGGCAAATAACAAAATGTAAAAATTAACCTGGCTCTCATTCAAATGAAAAATTACGCCAACTAGTACGGTAGCCGATGATACACATACCGCCACAGCAATCGCTTGTTGTACTCGGAACTTCATAGCGAGTAATAGTATTGCGATCAGTTCGCCCACACCAATTGATAACCAAGCAGTGATCATTCCGCCAATGCCGGCAACCATTACAATAATCACTTTTTCCAAAGCGCTTAACGGATTATCACGTTCTAAATTCGATTGCTTAAACAGCCATGGGCTTAATACGATGTACAGCCCAACCACCAATGAAAACAATGAAAATAACAGATGGATATCCAGTTGAATACTGGGCAAAAAATACTGAGCAATCACCAAACCGACAATCGATCCAAAAACACTCAAGCCAACACTCTCACCGAAGCCGACCCAGTGATATTTTTGCTGGTGAATTTCACGTCTTGAAAAACTGAGCCAAGATAAAGCGCCAGATGTCATGCCAAAACACTGAATGGCAAAGCTGGTTGCCAGCGCCTGCTCAGTGCCAATTCCCAACAAAGTAAATGCAGGTAAAAAAATAATTCCGCCGCCAGCACCGGTTGCGTTGGCAACCGTTGCCGCAGCTAAACCAATCAGGAAAAAATGGCCGTATTGTGAAACCCAGTGCTCAAGCGGAATGACCTGTTCATTAAATACAATACAAAGCAAGTAAAGCGATAATAAACTGAATCCATAAAAAAACCAGCGAGAAGAATTAGAAGCAAGCAGGTGCACGGCTCAAACTCAAAATAAATAATACAAACTGAGCCGTATTTGCTCTGCGTCGGGAGTCATTCCGAACTCACATTGTTCACATCCATTAAACGATTGCCACTCAACACGACTGGAAAATCGCTGTGTCCAGTTTTGAATGGACTCCAAGCGCAACAAGTAGCTGCGATCATCGAGGTTAGATTGATGACTGAAACGAAATTGCACCATTTGTTCGAGACGAGTATTACTCAACATAAAATAAGCGTACTTTTGACGAAGCTGGCCATTATTCATTAAATTCAGCATATTCGCCAGCAATTCGATACTGGTCGGGAGATTATTGTTTCCAGCGACATCGCTATTGGCCTGAAGTAACTGCTCACTTATGCGGCTCCACTGTTGTTCTGTGTAGCCATGCTGATTGTATAAAAAGTCCAGCGAAATATCCCACTCCTTATAGGCAAGGTTCGCACCCAATATTAGCTTTTGATAACCCGCTTCTTCGAAAACCCAACGATTCAGATCGTTTGGCAACTCGCGCTGTTGCTGATAAGTCCATTCCGTCTTAAAGGTTACAGCGTCATTGAGCAACTGGCTCCAGCTCATAGCGACACTGGCTTCTTGCCGCTCAACTTTGTGAATGATTATCGACAGGTCCAACGGTTGTTGAATTGCAAATCGCAGAGCCGCTTGACGACTCGCGTTTTTGGGCGGGTTTAATTCGCTATCGACAGCGTCGGCTACCAATAGCGATATCGTAGCGTCCTCATAACGCTCACTGTATTCCATTAAATCCCATCCTTTCATTTGTTTGCGATCGTCTGGATCGTAATTTGGTCTGTCATAGTAAGGCCTTAAAAGGTTAGCGGGTGTCCATTGAAATCCTTGACTCCATTGAATTTTTTTTCGACCGATAACAAAGGAGCGATTTTGGTTTTTATTGCTAATTTCAAAGTAGCCTTCCAATAATGTCGATTCGTCCTCGGTATCGGTTAACTCGTTGTCAAAAGCCTGGTACAAACTGGAAGAATGAAACTGTAATTGTTCATTAAACGGAATTTTAAGATCCCACTGTAACCCCTGAATACGTTGTTCTTCGCTGAAGCGGAAAATATCAGGATTGACCACGGTTTGCTCTGACAAAGTATTCTGCTGCCAATAACTGAACCAATCGAGTTGCCAATCAACGTTTCGCTCATTTTGTGTTTCAATTTTAAGGTCGCCGAAAGGATCTTGATAACTTTGGGCATGGATTGGGTTACTTACCCAAACCGACACGGTAAAAATAATATTAAAGAAGTATCTGACGGATTTCATAGTCGCGACAAACTGTCTTTGTTAAACAGAGCCTGACTTAAAGGCTTTTTTTGATAGTTATCGAACATCATCCAGGTATGATGGCCTTCTCGCAACGGGTCCACCAACAACAACTTATGCAACTTAGTTTCACCTTCGTATTCTTTGAAGTCTTTGTAGTGCGCTACTTTCATCAACTTGCCGCTTAATGCGTAATATTCGCTTTTAATCGGTAAGTGGGGAGCTTGAGGTTGCAACCAAAACTTAACCTGATAATACAGTTCCGATTTTTCTTTTGCCGTTAAAAGCAGCTGCCAACTTTGCTCATTTTGCGCTTGCCAGTTGGCGGTGTAATTATCACTGTAATTCACACCCACCACGTCGCCGTTACTGGTTTCACCGAGCAATCGTTGTGCGGGCGCCACTCGAATGACTCGTCGAGTATTAGGAATATGTAACCACATATCGCGACCTTCTTTTAATAAGGCGCGCCCCTGCTCTCTTTCAGGAGATATAAACTCTACCAGCGAACGATCATCCAGCACTTTCACCGCCAATTGATTTTGTTTTTTGTCGCCTGACGGTCGAACACTGATATTGATAATATCAAACGTGAAGCCAGTATTCCGATAACCGCGCAATTGATCCAACTGATTCAGCAACTGTGACAGTTGCTCATCCCCGTATACCGCGTTAATAAAAAGAAAAACTATTATCAACCCTTTTTTCATCATGACTTCCCAACCATTCAAACAAAACGTAAGGCATCGGCAACCGACAAACGAGTGGCTTTAAATGCCGGATAAATACTGGAAATAATCGCAACCGCTAAACCCACCATTAACGTTTCGTAAGTCATGGCCTGTTCCAATATAATTCGAATCGGATAACTTTGGCTGCTACCCGGCGGTGTCGGCATCATCCATCCCGTTTGCGTTATCAATTCGGCCAAAAGATGTCCGGATACTACGCCTATCACACTGCCCAATACGCCGATGATTGCAGCCTCCAATAACAACAGTTGCATCACACCCCAAGGCGTACCACCCATCGCGCGAATGGTACCGATTTCTCGGGTACGTTCCATAACCGCCATTAACATGGTGTTGGCAATACTCAGCGCGACAATAAACAACACAATAATCTTTATAAATCCAAAAATGCTATTAAATAAGCCCACAACCTCGTGATAGTAACTGGCGAGTTGCGACCAAGATTTTATCTCCAGTGGCAGATTTTGCTCAGTAAATGCCTTTTTCAGTTGTGCCATCACTTCAGTGGTTTGTTCGGTTTTTTCCAGTAACAGCACCATTCGCGTAATTTTATCGGTATACATAAGTTCCTGTACCAATGCTAAGTTGGTACGAATAAAACGCTGATCCACTTCGCGAACTCCGGTCGATACCACACCAGTAATCTGAACATCGGCCGCATTAATGGCACCGTCTGCGGTGGACGATAACAACGTTAAATAGTCTCCGACCGGCATTGACAAACCATGGAACAAACCTTCACCCAACAAAGCACCTGAGTGATTGTCGGCAAACAGATCCTCACCTTCTTTTAAACTGACCGCCGAGCTTAATAAGGCTTCCTGATCAGGCAACACGCCTTCACCAACAATAGCGATCGAACGCTTACCGTTACTCAACAATCCACTAAAGTTGAGGCGTTCGGTGATGAGCAAAACTTCGGACATTTGTTCTAATATTTGATAGGTCTGTTCAACCGTTTGCCGATCCATTAGGTACTTTTCAGGCTCCGACGCACCAAACTGATTGAATCCTTTTGCGTAAATTTGAATATGTCCAAGTTGGGAACGAATCAAATTTTCCCGCATACCTTGATACATGGAGTTAATGAAACCACCGAACAGCAACAATGCAACGCACCCTAGAATAATCGCACTAAGCGTAATCACGCTGCGCCGATAATTTCGAAACACGTTGAGCAGTGCCATTTTGAAATTCAATATCACGCTTCAATCTCCGCTAGCATGGTTGCAGATTTTTTAGACCAAGGCGCTATTGCAGCAGACTTGACTGACTCAAACATTTGCAATGCTTTGTTTGTTTGCCCTTTTTTAAAATAGGCGGTCGCCAGATGAAAACTGATCATGGCATGAAAGGCCGGGTCTTGAACCAACGTTTTGTGTTGTTGTATAAACTCCAAATCGTTAATCGCAATATGAGCACGATTTAAAAATTGGGGCATCGCTGCATTGGCAATACCACGCTGCATTCGCACACCTAAATGATTGGGAGCACGTCGAACGGCATTGTCCATAATACGTATCCCACGACGCGAATACAGAGAAAGCCGAGCATAATCATCCATAAAGAAACTCGACAAGTAAGACGTTAATGCACCGAAAGCCGCTTGTATTTCATCGTCTTCTTTATGTTTAGCCACCGCTTGTTTTATGTTTGTATAACGCTCGAGCAGTTGTTCACGTTCATTAAGTTCTTCATCGTAACAATGCGTGATACGCACTAATAATGCGTGTCGAGTTTGAAGCTGAGACTCGGGCAATTGTTGCAAATACTCGTCTCGTGCATCGGCCGTTGCGGGTACCATCGTTGGCAGTGTCACCGAATCTGCGCCAACGGTTAAGGAGTTTAAAAGAAACAAAAGCAGCAATAGTGTGGTCAAATACCGCATAATAACTCCTCGGTTTGTGCTTTCGGATTTAGCTCAGAAGACGGTGACGGCCGCTGTATAGACGATTCGCGACTTAAATGGCCATCTTGCATTTTAAAAACCTGAGTAGCGAACGGTGTAAAATAATCGTGATGGCTGGCAATAATAAACGTAGTACGCACGTTCCGATTGAGGTCACTCAGCAACTCAACAATTGATCGCGATGTTTTTGAGTCTAGGTTTGCAGTTGGCTCATCAGCAAAAACAACGGCAGGTTCGGACACAATCGCTCGCGCAATAGCGACACGCTGCATTTGTCCACCGGACAACTGCGCAGGTCGGTGCTTATAAAATTGACTTAAACCGACTTGGTCAAGCGCTACCATAGCCTTTTTACGGGCATTTTTTACACCCAACAAAGATAAGGGGTATTGAACATTTTCCAGTGCATTAAACACCGGCAACAAATTAAAGTTTTGGAAAATGATACCCAATTTTTTTCGTCGTATTAAGGTTCGCGTACTTTCACTGCCACGGGTAAAGTTTTCTCCATCCAAAATCACCTCACCGGATGATGGTTTTTCGATGCCACCGAGCACATTGAGTAAAGTGCTTTTTCCGCTACCACTTGCTCCCTGAATGACAACAAACTCTTGTTGTTGTATGCGCAAACTGACTCGGTTAAGTGCTTTAACCGTTTCTTTACCTAAGATGTAATGTTTTTCAACATTGATCGCTTGTAGAAGCATGGGTTTACTCTATCGTAATTGCTTGGTTAACGATTGGCATTGTTGCTTTGCACTGACCGGACAACCGCCAATAGCGTCAAGCTGACTTAAGTAATCTTTGGATTGTTCAACAAAAGATTGACTTTGTTGCTCATCGGTTTGCAGCGCTTTTACCCAATACGCATTCGCCAATGCGGTATATACGTGTTGAAACACATCGTTCGGCAACTGACCTTCCGAATGAGACATTTGAGGAAGTAACCAGGATTCGTCTTCAAATACCCGTTCAAAATCGTCGTTGATATCACCCAGGTAGCCAAATGTTATCAGCCGATTTAAACGGATCAGAATATTATTGGGATCTTGATCAACCGCTTGATTCAAACCTTCAATTGCCGTTTGCAGTTGCATCAATTTATAGATACCCATGGAAAAATCCATCATCGCACCGGCGCGCTTGGCCTGATTAGAATGGTAAAAGGCTTGCACCATGGCATCTTGCGGATAAAGTTGCTGCGCCTTATCCAGAAATTGATGCGCTTGATCCAACCGATTGTGATTGGAGTAAAGCGAACCCAGATATATTAACGAGTCTTTATCATCCGGCGACTCAGACAAGGAAGTCAGATATTCCTGCTCCAATATACGATCATTCTCATTAAAAGGAACTTCCGGAAAATCGATTGGCGCTGCACCTGAGAGCCAGGCAATGGTATTACCCACTACCAACGAAATAGCAATGAATATCAGTATTTTTTTAAACATGAACTTTGCCTCTAAATGACTTTATCACTAAATCACCACCGAATTATCGAGTAACTGACGATCCATTTCACGCAGAGTGGTGTGTTCATCAAACACCAGGTTTTCTGGACTCATAACATCCGGATAAAGTTGCTCACAAATCAGTATCACTTCTACGATATTCAGTGAATCAACCCCCAGTTCGGCCAACGGAGTATCGGCATCCACCAAATCTTTGTTGAGCATTTGTGCCACTTGAATTTTAAGTTCATTCAAATTGGATTCTACGAGTTCTGACATGATGTCTCCTTGGTTTCTAATTGATTATTCAATGCTGTAAAACTTAATATCTAAATACTTAATAATACTCTTCGATGTGATTCAAAAAATTCGAATGCTATAGATTCCAATTCCAAGGATTCATGGATGGATTCACCTCGACTGTTTGAATGATTTTATGAGTTTTAAACATGACTAACCTGCCTAGGGTTAAAAAATAATTTCATGTTTCGTAAAACAGTTATTCAACATTTATTAACCAGCCCTGAAAGCGAATTAAATGATCTAACGACAACATTGCCAGACACACTCGGTCCACCAGCAATGGCGACACACTGTGTTTTGCAATAACGGATGCACTTAATGGTGGTGCTAGATTCAACATTTGATTCAGACCCGGATGATGCCCGTGCCAAAATAATCGTTGGCAAGATTCGTATATATTTTGCAAAGGAGGATCCTGCCATTGAAATTGACTGACGGCCGACCTCTCTTCAGCTACCCGATCGCTATGAACATCAATCAATTCGCAACGCGAACCTTCTATAATTGAAAGTGACTCTCGTATATCCGAACGACATTTCGGCCATAAATATTTACGCAAATACCATTGCACAAAAGACTCATCTTTCACATCAACACCCATATACTCGGTCTGTAATGCGTCTCGTTTTTGTAAGAGGTGCTGTCGCAACTTGCGTTTTGAAATGGTTTTTTTTAACAGCGGTGCCAGCGTTTCGATTTGTGTTTTTATTTTTGCGTTATCGAATTGTTGAGTATCACAGGAAATAGTGAGTGGAAAAATAAACTGCTTTGCCTGAGTAAAGTGGGCACGATAACTTTGATAGCAACTTTGATAATCGGCAAACAACGTGACCGTTCGAGCTAGCAAGGGAATGTAATCGTATGCACTTATCGGCTCTTGCGTCTCAACTTGCTGCCGCTCTACCTTTATGGAGCAAGCCAGTTGAGTGCTTTCTATCGCGCTCCCTTGTCGCCAAGTCAATCGTTTTTGCTCGACGAATTCCGGCCCGTTCTGAAAATCCCAAATGAACACTTCATTGACCGGTATTGACTTGAGGTTTTCAATTAATGTTTCTTGTTGACTGAGACTCTGCCAACAAATCATTTCCAGCACGTTTAATGGGTTGCAAACAATTTGTGACATCTCTGACCAGCAGCGAATATTATCACTTAAAATCAACTGATTGTTTTGGTGTCGAAAATATAGCGGATAACTGGAATCCATGGATCGGAAAAGCAACAACTGTTTGCTTAGCGTATTCCAAATCACCAATGAAAAATCACCCTGTAAGCGTTCAAACAATTTATGACCCAATTGTTGATACGCCACTTTTAGACTGTCGCAATCGTTTCTTCGCAATTCGATATTCAGTGACCTTTTAACGTCACTTAAATTAGAAACTTTCCCCCACAGGACAATCGTATCTTCCTGCTGAAAAGAAAGGCGATAATCCCAAACCAGGTGCTCTGGCCAAACCGTTTTTTCAGTAATTTGTTTATTGTTTAAAGCAACCGGCGTTTGCAACATCAGGCGGCTTCCTTTTTCAAAAGGGTGAGTTGTTGTGCCCATTGACCCATTGCGTGTCCACTCGCTGCAATCACGCTCATATGATTACAACGGGGTAACACTTCGAAATGCTTCATTTGATTGGGGCTCACGTACCAATGATATAGGGACCGCAGCGTATCAGCAGCAATGACTTCGTCCTCTTCACCAACGCAAAAAAAACTGGGCAGCGATAACGCGCTGTATAATTCCGGATAGTTGCGCACGCTGTAAGCCTGCAGCAAACGATAACTGTAACTCATCGGTTTTTGTTGCGAGAGTGCCGCAATAGCCGGAAACTCCAGCACTTTGCTATGACGCAGGAAGGGCAGTAGTGAAGCCAACACGTAACGAAACGTTCGTAACCTTGGCAAATAGCGATTCGCTTGTTCGTGCATTTCGCGATAATAAGGTCGCTTGCGTCCGTATTTTAAGCGGTACATCCAATCACTTTTTGAACGATCGTAACGACTGGTTTCGGTACACTCCATCAATGCGGGGGCAATGGTGAAGTAACCAAGAAAAGGATTGCTGTCGAAGGCGTATAAATAACGCAGTGCAATCAACGAACCCGCAGAGTGTCCTCCAAGTATTATTGGTTGACCATCACAAGCTTGCAAATGACTGCATAAGCTGTGCAAGTCTTGCTCAAGCTGGCCCACGTAATCCACATCACCAGGAACACCCTTGGATTCACCATGACCACGCCAATCGGGTAAACAGACATTTAACCGGTAACGATTCAATATGCGAGCCAGCGTAATGTAACGTTTACTGTCGAGGCTACTCCCATGCAAACAAATCACTGTCGCTTGTGCATTTTCTGCAGCAAACCAACGATAAGCGAGTTGCGTATTATCGGATGAATAATAACGTAACATCAGGCAGACACCCCTACTGCGGTATGATTATCTTGAATGGTTCTGGATGGCGTTAGCGTTTCAAATAAGTGCTGCCAGCTACCAGTCCGTGACCATTGAAAATAATGATCATCGATACCGCGAAACACACGCGATGGATATTTCATTAATGCTTTTAGACTCGAATAATAATTATCACTGAGCGATTGTTGCTTCAATGCGTGTATCTGTTGCAATTCGGTAAGCAAATCGTATTCAAATCGCTGAGCCTTGTTTACAACGAAGTGCTCTGAATAACGATTCTGATTTGAAAGTTGTATCACACCAATGCGACCACCACCGCCGAGCGTAAGCAATAGCAAAGCGGTTTGTTGCAATTGCTCTCGGTAGGTTTCTATTTCAAGCAGAGGTTTTAAACTCAAGCTGTGTGATGCATCCTGTTCAATACTGGGCAACCAACCTTCGCAGTCGAGGCCGTCTAGCAAAGCATTGGACCATTGCGATTGAATGGAAAATGACACGATACGAGCATGAGGCATCGAGCCTGATACCAGTTCTCGCAAACGCATTAACATAGTGCGCGCCGAATCAATACCCGGAGCCTGATTAAAAATATGACACTTTTTAACGAACAAAGTGTTTTCATTGGAAGAGTTGAGATCAACCGATAACGAAGACTCGTTCGCTGACTTACTCATCAGCAAGAGGCCAACTCCGGTTTGCACTTTTAAACCGTCTTGATCCGGTTCAATACCGATACCAACTGCATTCAAACAGTCTTGTTGTAATTGTTGATTTAACTCCAACACCAAAATTAAAATATTTTGTAATTTCGAGTTGGCAAACGCAAGCATCGCCGCGTGTACGCTGGTGCAAGCAGCACCTATAAATTCGACACGGCAACCGAGGTTTTCAAGCCGTAAAATCAGGTTGGTAATTTGAGGATCAAGCAATAAGCTGATTTCTCCGGCCGATACCAGATAAATGGTTTCCGGGATTTTTGGTAACTGCCCCATTTGTTGCAATAAGAGTTCACACCCCTGCTCACTGGAAGAAACACTTTGCGCCCAATGTCGATACAAATACATGACGTTAAATTTCCCGTATACCGACTTGCGCCAGATAAATTAACAAGGGTTTCAATGCGCCTTCACTCGATGTGTTATGCAATCGCAATCGAATGCGGTTATCCCCTTCTTGCAAACGAAATCGACAAATCGCATCGTCAATCACCAGGCAACATTGATTACTGTCTGTTAATCGTCGCTCTTCGTCGTGTATGTCTTGCAGCAACAAAACTTTCGGTTGTAACAACGAACGCGACAGTCGTGTACCACTCGGCATCGAAACTGAAATCAGAATCCATTGCAGATCATCAATGTTTTCCAATGCAATATCGGCAAGATTGGACAAAATTTCAAAATAATCGGCGAAGCTGAGAAACACTCGTGTTTCATTGGTCGGCAAACTGGTCATCATGTGAAAGTCGTGTTCCCGATTGAGCGGCATCATTCGCGCCTGAGCCAAAGAAACGCGATTCGGAAAAGGTGCACGTGTTAATTGGCCGAGAAAACTTTGTGATTTTATGTTCATGCCACGACACCCTCTTCCTGACTAAAAAGAATTCGTGTTTCCGGTGTTATTGACACTTTAGCGAGACAATAATAACCGTTTAATGCAATGGAGCAGGCCAACAAAGTTCGCGCTTCAGAAATCTCTTGTTGCTCAGCATAATTGATCATTGCCAGCCAGGGATCACTACCAAAACAGTGACCAAACCGCTCATGACAATCAGGCAGCCGTTGGCTATTCACTAACATGCGATCGAAAATGGAGCGGATGTGCTCAGGAAAAAAGGGGAGTGCTAATGGCAACTCCGGCTGCTGTGTCGATAAACGACGTATGATGGTGGCAAACTCCGCCGTCGTGTTGTAAGTGGTGGCACATCCGGTGATCACATCATCGCTGCAATCGCCTTCCGCTTCGATCACCAAGGTGCAAATACCAAAGCCAGAATCACCCCAGTTTTCATTCGCTTGCCAAAACTCCAGCCCCATCAGATTGGCATCAACAATGGTTACCATCATTAATGGTTTTATGTTTTGTTGCTGAGAATCTTTTTCCGGATTGCTTTTATCTAACTTATTTTGAGTTAGCTTGCTCTGAGTTAGCTGATTTTGAGTTAAAAAGTAACGCAATGAATAACCCCAAGAGGCGCACTCGTATGCATTGACGTAAGAGCTCGGCGCCAAATTACCGAGCGTTTGAAACTTTTCCGCCAAATGACGCCACTGAATAGCACCCGAGGTAAACGGTAATTCGATCATGGTCGAACAAAGAAAATGCCGCTCAATTGACGAACGTTGCGGTTTGGATAATTGCGCAGCAACGGTTTGCGTTTGCAAGTTAATTTGCTCAATCAATTGATCCGCTGCCCATTGCAAATTATCCGTTGCCGGTTGCTTCAGATTAGGTAAAGAATGAAACGCCAGCGCTTTGACTTGCAAACTCATCGGCGACGCCCCCGTTGTTTTTGATAAATTTCATAAAAACAACGGTAAGAGCTGCCTTCCATTTTACTGAATGCTAACAAGTCGCGTTGATCATCAATCGCTTTTACATATCCGTTGTTGACCAATGCGACCAGCAGTTCGTTACTGGTAAATTTTAACGCCAATACGCGATCGACCGAATGCATAGAAAACACAGTATCGTCAATTAATGCCGAAGAAAGCGCCAACAAATAGTCGCAAGCTTCAGCGTATTGATGCTCCAGTTGTAAACGATCCTGTTGTTGCAAATAGAGCAAATGATGCATTAAAGACTTTACCAGTCGTGGGCGACATAGCGTTAAAAAGCGATTCACCGCACCGAGGCCACCCTTCATTAATAAATCCGGTTGCTCCACCGAAACTTCACCCTGCACATTACCCAGTTGCAAGGCACCATCGAGAAAAGGTTTACCAATCGCTTGCGTTTTCAATTGTTTGGCACGTTCCGGATCAATTAATACCGTAACCGGATACGGCTTACCGAGTTGACGCGCCACCATCATCACAAAACCTAATTGTTGCGCTTCAATGCCCCATTTTTTATGAACCTGCAATCGCATTCCATTTTCATCAGACAGCAATTGTGTTTGCCAATGTGCCAGTGACGGTCCACCCGCATCGGTCATCAAAAAATGTCCGAAGTAGCCTTGATCAACCCACTGGGCAACGGCATCGTTTTGTTCATCACTGCCAGAAAGATTCAACATAATGGACCCGAATAGGCCAATGATTGAATGTAGGTGTGGCGCCAAACCTTCCGTTTTTACGGCGTTAACCAGTTCATCTATGGCGTATTGTTGCTCAAATTGCGGCAGTTGCTGAGCAACCGCCGATTCTCGTAATTCGGCCAATGGTGCAAAGGGATCTTCAATGATCATTTCCGAGTCCAATAAGCGTGTGGTGGTGTGTCGAATCAGTTGCTCAACACTTTCAGGTAACGCGAGCTTTTGCTCCAGATAATCGGTAATGTAGCGACTGAAAATTTTTCCGGTATTAAATTCTGATTGATTGATTGCATCCATCACACTACTCCACCAAGTAAACCTGAGCTTTGGGTAAACTTAAAAATTCACCCAAACTGTAACTTTCGTTGTAAGCCCCACAATTGGCAAACAGTAAAGCATCGCCTGTCGATGGTAATTTAGTCCCCGTCGGTAACATGCCGATCACATCGTCTCGATTGCAGGATGTACCAACAATGTACGCTTTATCTTCCAGTTGCGTTTTATTATCTTGGGACTCTATGTTCATGGGTAACACAACCGGTTGATGGTAACGTCGGAAGCTGTTTTCGGTTTGCGCTAATAAAAAGTTTTGTTTCATGCCACCATCAGCAATTAAAAAATATTTTCCTTCCAGTTGCTTGGTGGCTCTTACACGCGTCATAAAAAAACCTGCACTTGCCATTATGGCGCGGCCCGCTTCATGTACCACTTGAATGTGCGACGGAAATTCAGTAAGCAACTCTCGATAACTGTTAAAATCGAATGACGCATTTTCCGAAGCACTGTCAAATCCACCGCCCAGGTTAACCAGGGAGATGTGCGAAGCTAACACTCGTTCAAACTCTTGAACAATAGACAGCGCAGCCCGAGCGGTGGACATGGCAGTTTTGGTAAAGGTATAAGAACCTTTGAATATATGAAATCCAGCAATGTCGATGCCCATGGCTTTGGCATCAAGAAGACACTGTTTTGCCGTTGGCCAATCCATGCCAAAGTGGTCACTTCGCACCGATTCATGATCCGGATAAAAATGCTTTAATACACAGCTGTTTAAACGCAATACAATGGGGTTGATCGGGCGTTTGCCGACAAACTCTTGCAACATGGTCAGCTGTTGTGGGTTATCGATGATCAAAGTCGCTTTCGAGCCCAGGGCTGCTCGCATGCTTTGATTATCCATCGACGGGTTATTAAAGTATTTAACACCCTCTCCGCCAGCGATGAGGTTCAGCTCTCCTACCGATGCAACTTCAATTCCGTCACCAAAGCAATGACCACAACGAACCAGTAAATCCACACAATGGTTGGCTTTTAACGAATAAATTAAAGGTGTACCTAATTGCTCTTTGAGTGCGTTAATATTCGCCTCAACTTCCGATACGCTGTACAGATAACAGGGCGTTTGAAACTGGCGCGGATTGTCTTTCCACAGGCTGTTAATTTTTTGTTGTATGTCACTCATCATTTATTGTTCCATCGCCATTTGTTTGAGTTGGTTTTTATCGATTTTGCTGTTGGTCGTCAGTGCCATTTCCTCGACAAAACGAATTTCTCTCGGTAAGTAATCACTGTCGAACGCCGTTTTCAACCAGAGTTGAATTTCTTCGACGTGGGCATCATCTTTTTGATGCAATTGAATCACCATCAATGCTATTTCATCACCGTAGCGATCTTCCGTACCCACCACGGCGCATAAATTAACATTGGAATGCTGCTCAACTTTGTTTTCGATTTCCACCGGATACAAACAAAACCCGGCTTGTTTTATCAAGTCTTTGCTGCGCCCTTTAAAGTAGAAAAAACCATCTTCATCACAACAAAACAAATCACCCGTTGCGAGCCAGTTGTCATCTCGATAACGGCCTGGAATAATTCGTGCACCACTGCCAGAATGATCGTTTTGATACGATTGCATCAAAGTACTGCCACGAACAAAAAGTTCGCCAACTTCAAAGGCTTCGGCTTCACGGTATTGTCTCTTATCGCACTCCACAAAAACGCGTGCATCCAATCCGGGAATGGGTTTACCTACTGAACCGATCTTGCGCTCCCACAACTCTGGCTCGAGGTAAAGCGCGCGCTTACACTCGGTTAAACCGTACATAGCAAAAACATCTAAATGCACGCACAACTTTTTCCATTCTCGAATCGTAGACTCAGAAAGATGGCCACCCGTATTGGTTAATTTTTTTAAACGACTCAAATCGGCTCGAGCAATGCGTGCAACTTTGGCAATGGCTGTTGCCATGGCCGGTACTATAGGAAGTAAAGAAATATCTAACCGATCAATTAATGCCACAACTTTCATGGGATTAAAACGACCTTCAAGTAAGGTAAGTGAACAATCGCAATGTATGGCAAACAATAATTGATATAATCCGTAGTCAAAGGACAACGGTGACAAGCCTAAAATTTTATCGTCTTTTTCAATTTTTAAATAATGGCTAATAGAACTCATGGCTGTGATCACATTATTGTGCGACAACATAATACCTTTGGGTAAACCGGTGCTTCCCGAGGTGTAAATAATTAGTGCCAAATCACTTCCACTTAATCGGTGTGGCCGATTTAACTTGAACAATCGAGTCTCGGTTTGATATTTCGAGTTTTCCTGCCAGTTTTTACCGTCCCAAATCGCTTTCGCATTACAATCGTTAGCAATATGCTGAATGGACTCTTTCGCCATGTCTTTTTTAACCGGCACGACCACCATGCCGTAGTGCCAGGCTGCTAATAGTGCTGCAATACTGTTAATGGAATTATCAATTAACAAGATCAATCGATCGCCGTATTCGCAATGAACCGGTGCAGACGCAATCGCTGCCGATGCCGATAACAAATCAGTAATGGCAAGACTTTGTTCCGAGTCGGATGTTTTGATTTCGCCAGTAAAACGATGGTTTATGATCTTCAAATAGAGATCCGATAAAGTAAATACCGCCATAATTCGCTACTCTCCTCGGCTGTTCATCGGTAGACATTTATGCATATGCCAAATCGGCTGAAACAAAGGTGGCTTGTTCTGCCCTTAACGCACTTTCATCTTCGCTGCGGATCACTTCGGCAATCGAAAACACATTGGGCAGTTGATTGCTGATAAAAAACTGCGCCGTTAAAATTTTGCTTTGATAAAACGACCGGTCATCGTCACCAAGTTCTTCGTCTTCCAATTGCGCTATTGCGATTTGTGCACCTTCCAACAATAACCAGGCGATGGTCACTTCGGCCATCATTTGTAAAAATCGAGTCGATACACCAAAAATCAATTCCATTTTCTGTTGCTTGATCCAGGTACCCATCAATGCATGAATGTCACACAAGGTATTGCGCGCTCGATTCAGTTGCGCGCGTTGTGATTGCAACTCGCTGCAATGGCGATGGGAAGACAGGAAGTCATCAATGCGTTGGTTATAAAGGTGCAGTAATTTAGAGTCGCGCCCCATGGCTAACTTATCGCGGATCAAATCTGCCGACTGCATAAAGTTGGTGCCTTCCCAAATGGATAATATTTTGATATCACGGGCGTATTGTTCTAATGGATGATCGGCGATGTAACCATGCCCGCCGTACACTTGAATAGCCAGTTCGGCAACGCGCCATGCTTGATCGGAAGTGTAAGCTTTCACAATAGGTGTGAGCAGATTAACCAATCCCTGATGATTAAAATGTTCTCGCCGCCAGGGTGCAGCTTTGTCTTTGCATTCAGCGTTGTCGGCTTCCATTGTCATTGCCATACTGTGATGAAACGCCAGTTTAACGATCAGCGCGCGGCAACCTTCTACCTTACTTTTCATTTCCAATAACATGCGGCGCACATCAATGTGTTGAATAATAGGCACACGCGGAGCTCGTGGATTAAAAACATTGCGAACGTCACTGCCTTGAATTCGAGCGGTCGCGTATTCCACTGCGTTCAAATAGGCACTGGATGCCATTCCTAAGGCATAAACACCGGTTGCTATTCGCGCCAAGTTCATCATGGATAACAACTGGTATAAACCGATGTTTTCACGATTACCTAGCAGATAGCCGTAACAGTTTTCGTCGTCACCAAATTGTAAATGTGCCGTTGCGCATCCGTGCAATCCCATTTTTTGTTCCAGTCGCAAACAACGTACATCGTTATCAGACCCGTCTTCTCGTTTACGCGGTACGACAAAACAACTCAATCCTGAGGTTCCTGGCGGTGCTCCGTCTACCCGAGCCAAAACAATGTAAACAATGTTTGATGTGAGATCGTGCATTCCGCTGGATATGAATATTTTTTCGCCTTTGATGCGATAACGACCATCGTCCATTCGATACGCTTTCGTACGCAACGCGCCAATATCACTACCGGCTTCTGGCTCCGTCATGCACAGGCAAGCACTCGATTCCGCTTTGGCCAATTGCCGACAATATTTTTGCTTGAGCTCCTCTGTGCCGTATTTGTCGATCAAATACAACGCAGGATTACAAAAGCCGGAATAAATCATAAACGCGGGATTTGCACCCATTAATATTTCATTGATCATTTGACCAACAATGTATGGCGCACCCAGTCCATCGTACTCTTGTGGTGCGCCTAATTGATTCCAACCGGCGTTCATAAACTCCGGCCATACTTCAGTAAAGCTTTGCGGTACTTGCACATTGCCTTCGCTGTCTAACGAACATCCCTGTCGATCAGCAGACTGGTAACGAGTGCCCAAATGGCGATACGCAAATTCACGTGCGTGATCCAACAAGGTGTTCACACTGTCGCGTGAAAATTCCTGATAAAACTCGTGCTTCAACAAGCTTTGGTCAACTTGAAATTGCTCCCACAATAAAAATCGCAGTTCTCTCAAATCCACTTTATACACATTACGCGTTAACATATCGTAGACTCCTTAGCCTTGGGATCAATCGCACTCATCTTAAGCACACTCCATTTCTCCTTTGGTAAGCTTTACGGGTTGCTGCATGATGTCGTCATCAACAGCGCGACAAAACTTTAAGAACACAGGCACCGTAAACGGCATGGCGATATACTCCTGTTCCTGCTTCCAAATCCTATTCGCCAAATCGTGTACTTTTTTCAATTCGGATTCTTCCAGATCGGTTTCAACCACTTGCAACGCAACTTGGTCTGTTTTAAAGGACGCTTCTGTCACTTCAACCACTACCGTGTGATCACACTGTTCCATCACCTCGTCGGCTAATGTTTGAGAAAGCTTTTCTAACAGCGAAGGTAATTCGGATTTAGAAAACAGGGGTTGTGCGATAATCTCCGGAAAACTCAAGCACTGCTGTACCAATCGGCGCGACGAAAAGCCAGGTAAATCGAGTTTTACTTCGGTAACTTTTAAGAAGATGTAACTCCAGAGCTTAATTCGCAGATCAATACGCCAGCCATCTCGATTTTTGTCGCCCATTTGAAACACAAAATATTTGTATAAGTCTGAGCCAGAGTCGAAGAATCCTTCGTCGTTTTTTCGATAGTAACGATCTTCTGCTTTTAGTAATTCAATGGTTGTCAGCAACTGCTGTTGCAATATTTTCTCAATAGCTAAATAGCCTTTGCGCAAAAAATCTTTCTTTTTCCAATAATCAAAATCGCGATAATAATCGGCCATGTAATCCCAGGCCGCTTCCAGAAAGTAGGCTGCCGTGTTGTAGGCGATCACTGGCGAACAGAGTTCAGCGCAATCCAGTATTGGATAGGTGTTGCACACATGCGCGTACAAGAGTTGATAAAATTCGTGCGCGATTTGATTGGCCGTTGCGACTTTTTTCGAACAAATATTTTCTTCTATTGGCTGACCACAGGAAATATCTTCCAAGATCAAATCGCTTAATAAGTCGTTTAAAATGGCAATTACATCGCCGCCACCACTAAATAACGGATCGAGAAAAAAAGCCGCAAACCCGGTAGCACCAAAGCGTTGTTCACTCACGAATTGGTCCGCTCGGTAAGCGAGCTGCAACCAACTTTCGAAGTCTTCGAGATTCGCGTCGTCTAATAACTCGCTGAGTCCTTTGTGCTGACTTAAAAACGCTAAAAAATCTTCTTTTTTACGTGGGATTTTTGGCATGCGTTCGCGATCAGCTACCACACCGATACTGGTGGATCCACCACTGAGTGGTATTACCCAGATCCAATACCCATCGCCTGAAAAATGAATCGTAGATAAAAATCGACCGAACGCTTTCTTGCGCCAACTTTCGTCGCCAATGGAGTCAATATCTTTTACGTTGCTGAATCGTCCCCACGCCGATGCGTGTTTTGGAACATCAAAATCGTTATGCCATTGTTGTTGTTGCGTTATCAAACGACGTCGACCACTGGCATCGATCAACCAGCGTGCTTCGATCGTCACCGTTTGCTCCTGATATTGATAAGCAACTTGGTGACGACCGCTTTCCAATTCGACCTTTGTGACCTTAGCACCCTGCAAAACGGTAATACCCGCTTCGCGATTCATTGCTATTAAGTCGCGTTCAAAAATGGCGCGGTCAATTTGAAATGCTGGATGCGGTGGAATAGCGGTAGTACCGTGTTCACTCATTTGAGTTAACGGTAAATCGTGTTCAGGAGTGTCGTAAAAAAAGCGAAGGCCATTTTTCGGCAAATGATTGCGATACAGGTAATTCACCAGCCCTAATCGTTTTACGAAATAGCGCCCAGTTAATTCAACCGTTGCTTCGCCGACTTTTGCAAAATATTCGGTTTGTGCTTCTAAAACCAGAATGTTGAGTTGATTATTACTGCGATTTAATTGTCTCGCCAGCGTTAAGCCGGCCCAACCACCACCTACAATAACGACATCGAAAGCGTCGCTATGACCACAAGCGTTTTGCATTACTTACCCCACGTCAAAATAAATTGCGTAGAAGCTAAAGCACCGCCCGTTATAAGCTACAACACTAAAGCTGATCCTTCAGCCAACTTCAACTTAAGATGAGATGTCAAAAGCTACTTGTATGGCTCGCTGTTATCTTTGTTTTCCGGATTTTTTGTATCTCTTTTTCAAGATACTCATCCGATCTCTTAGCGAGTAAAAAGTAGTAAACGATAACTGGCTCTTTGTCGTCAAGCGTGAAAATGTCACACAAAAATTGGCATAATAAGTTCTAGCATCACATTTATGCGATATATAAAGGCGAAAGAAAGTAGGCTCGTTGAAGAGAAAGCGCGACTACTCAATCATCCATAAAAACCACTTCCCTAAAAAATACCAAAACTATACAAGATAAACTTCCAGCAAATCCACCGAAGATCAAATGGATGCTATTCCGCTACAACAGTAGCCATTAGTGATTTCCCATCCAACACCTACCAACCATACAAGTAAGCGTATTTCTGCGCTTTATACCGAGTCAAAAAAAGGCTCAATCCCACTAATGACAGCTTATTGAAGTAAAATAGATATTTATAACCGACTGTTATTTAGTCAATTTGATTATGCTTGACATACTTCGGATTCAATTCTACGCACTGGTTCACAAGATTGAACAATTACCAAATAACGGGTGAAGATCACATTTATTGATATTTTATCTCACATATGAAATTCTCAATAATCCACTGCATTTGCCTACAGAAGCCTCAACTTGTATAGGCAGGCTTGTCATTGGAGAGTGGAATTAACTTGTTGCGCAACAAGCACCTGCTCTCATCACATAAAACGAGACCTGCTTCATTCTTTCTCACGGCATCTCATGGAATGAATTTTTTTTCAAACCTTTTGAACTACCTTTAACTTATGAAATACGCATCGCAATTCGTAAAGCACCGATGAGCTCCATCTCTCCACCCTTTGCTGTTGCCCAGTCAAATCAACAGCTCGACGCTTACTTCTATAGTTTACAACTGAGTCGTGCACGACCGGTTGCTATGGCGATATGGTTGTTTTTTATAGCGGTTACATTGTTAAGCCTGATTTATGACTTTGTACTGACAGCACATGCTCATTCTAACGTTGCGATACTGAAAGGCCTTTTGATTGCACTACTTTTTATTTTCCTTATATTAACGTCCGAAAAGGTAGCGAGACGCTTTCGACTCTCAATTCCGACATCTTTCATCCTTGGCTTTTTCTGTTTTTCGCTGATCAACAGTTTGGTGTATATCCTTTATCTTTCACAACCGTGGATCAACAGCCTTTTCTTGACGTTATTCTTGTCGGCGTTAGTCGTTATTCAATTAGGTATTGTGCCGGTTATTGGTGGCGTGATCATAATGATGGTACTGCCTTTAATCATTTTATCCGGATCGAGTATGGAGACTTCGGAGTTGATTGGTATTGCCTTGTTTCACTTGTGCTGGTGCATCGCAGCGATTGCATCGGCCTATTTGCTACAAGAGCACAACAAGCGCTTGTTTTTATTTGAGCGGCAACTTTACGAAATCAATCGTATGGCAGTAAAAGCTCAGGAAGATGAAGCGCGCGCCAGCCAAGAAAAATCACGCTTTCTCGCCAATATGAGCCATGAAATACGAACACCGCTCACCGCGATTATGGGTTATGCTGAGTCACTGATAAAAGACCCCTGCAGCTTGCAGGAGATCCAACAGGCACTGGATATCATTTATCGAAACGGACAATACCTATTGACCTTAATCAACGATATTCTCGATCTTTCTAAAGTAGAAGCCGGTAAGCTAGAAATCGAGTCGAAGCCCTGCTCATTATTCGAGTTAGTCGATAATATGGAATCATTGCTCGATAAACTTGCACAGCAAAAGAATATAGCGTTCCAAATTAATTACCGCTATCCACTTCCCGAAACCATAAACAGCGATCCACTGCGTTTACGTCAAATTTTATTCAATTTATGCAGCAATGCGATTAAATTTTCCGATGCTGGACAAGTGACCTTAAGTGTTGAAGCCAGCGAAAACTTACAGGTTTTTTTGTTTCGAATCCGTGACAATGGTATTGGCATGGACGAACAAACCAAAAAGAATTTATTTCGACCTTTTGTCCAGGGCGACGTGAGTACCACCCGGCGCTATGGTGGGACCGGTTTAGGTTTGTACATTTCTTATCAATTGGCGAAACGTATGGGCGGTGATATTTGCGTAGAAAGCACCCCAGGTAAAGGCAGTGAGTTTACTTTAATTATGCCTCTATCATTACCCATTAGCGGTATTTGGCTTGAGCAAAAGCCAACGGCTTACGCGCATGACGCTAACGAAAGAGAACAGCTGCCATCGTTATATGGCAACGTTTTATTAGCGGAAGATCAAAAAGACAATCAACGCTTAATTCAGCAACTATTGATACAGTGCGGTGTTAAAGTTTGGACCGCCGACAACGGCGAGCAGGCACTGGAAATTGCATTGGCCGAAGATCTGGATTTGGTTTTAATGGACATACAAATGCCAATTATGGATGGGCTCGAAGCCATCCGCTTGATCCGTGCTGCCGGTTGTCAAACACCTATTATTGCGCTCAGCGCCAATGTTATGGCCTCAGACATCGAAAAGTACCAACAAGCCGGTTGTGTGGATTGCTTAACCAAGCCGATCGATCGGCAACATTTTTTCGATACATTAAAACAATATCTGGTTAAGCGGGGCGAAAACACTTCAGCCAGTAAATTTGTCGATAGCGATGCTTATCGTAAACTCATCGAAAACTACTTACGCCAATTAAGGCTCGATCTCATCCAGCTCAAACAACTGGTCCCACAAGCGGGATTACTTTCTCTAAAGCAATTGACTCATCGAATTAAAGGCTCTGCGGGAAATTTTCAGCTGGACAATATCAGTCGTTTTGCCGCGGAAATGGAACAATTCATTCAACACTTTCAGAAATCGATGGATCTTTGCGTAAAAAAAATGGAGCAAGCTCTGGATAAGGCCGTAAAGGAGCGTGCTGATGATTGATGAGAACTTATTAAAACCGCCGCGACAAATCCTTGTTGTTGATGACGCATTTGATGTAAGAGCCATCTTAAAAGAAATTTTACGGACCGAAAACATTGAGCAAGTAGACGAAGCAAAAGATCAACCGACGGCTCTGGCAAAACTCGCCAAGTTTAGCTATCAACTTGTGTTTCTGGATATCGATTTACCGGGTGGCAGTGGCTTGTTGGTATTACAACACATTAAACAACATTACCCGAAGGTCAAAGTCATTATGGTCAGTGCGCATAACACCGCGCAAAACGTTCGCACGTCTATTGTTCAAGGTGCCGATGGCTTTGTGGTTAAACCCTTTTCACCACAAAAGATTATTTCTATGATTCGTTCTATTCCTCTAGCACCTGTTCCTCGGTCTGATGAGTGAGATTGATTGGTTCTCAATTCACGCTACTTCTATCTCGTTGTTTTAATGAACTATTTAGTTATTTTTAAAAAATAACAATACTAATTAATACCACGACGCTGACCTCCCTTGCTCCCAAAGAATTTAGTGCAATTGCCTTACAGTCCTTGCAATAAGCGGGCTGATGGGATTTAATCTCAGCTTTACGAATCGAAATACTCCGATGGAAACTTAGAGTAGATACTCTTACGGCTTCGTTGGAATATACTGTTAGGCGCAATCATGAATCATTGCCAAGCACATAGATCCGTTACTAACGAAGTCAAAGAATTTTTGATGAACGTAGATGGCGTTGGTGAAGAGTCTATAACTGACTTTCTTCTATGGAAGTGGGCTTTAATCGATAGGAAATTTAGATCGATCAAAGTTTCATCTTTTACTAGACAAGAAGAAAGTAGTATTTCTGGCGCTGACTTTGAAATGGAAGTTTGGCTTGTGGGGAGTAAATTAAATTACCCGCTGGTTTTCCAGGCAAAAAAATTTGTTAAACCCTACGATGGCTATGTTAATAAGCTTAACTACCCAAAGAATACAAAAAATCAAATGAGCACCTTGCTAAAGTATGCAAGTAAAAATTCAAAAATTCCTTTTTACGCGTTTTATAGTATTCCTGATAAAAAAACAGAAGCAATGTGCCGCCACAACGATGTTGAAGATTGTGGTGTATTTATGGCACATGCAAAAATAGTCGAAGAATTCGCCGATGGTAAGCATGGAAGGAGGGTTTCAAAGAATGATTTGCTTGGTGTAAGCAACCCGTTTCACTGTATTTTCTGCTGTCCAATCGCATTCAGAGGCTACTTTGAAAAATACTTTCCATCTATAGATGGTGAGCTTAACGAGCAAAATTTACCTGAATATGTTCGTTACCTTCTTGAGGCTCATGAGCTAGAAATAAGTGAAGAACGGGTGAGAACCTTCATCAAACAGTTTAACTTGGGTAAATTTAGGCATATCGCTGTATATGATATTCGTGAACTAGAAGAATCGCCTAATCGGGTAGCCGGAGGTATCTAGCCTCCAGCCCCCACACCACCCTGCAAGCGGGTCCGCACAGGGCGGTTCATTTAAATTATCCGTTAGGATAATGAACTTTGATCCATCCAGTTCGTA